>CAYFWA010000016.1:0-14859 GCA_964346625.1 uncultured Myxococcales bacterium | reverse complement strand
GCCACGGCCCGCTCGGTGGCCACGGCCCGCTCGGTGGCCACGGCCCGCTCGGTGGTTTGGGCGTCCGCGCTACAGGCTACCGAAGGAACGCGCGGCTGGCCAGCGGGCAATGCCAAACCGAGCAGCGCGAGCCATGGCGCCCGACCGTCCAGTTGCGGTACGCTCGGCGCATGGCCACCAACCCCTTCGAGCGGCAGAGCCTTACCACGGATCCGGTGACGCCGGTGAACGAGGCGGCGGCCTTCGAGCGGCTGGAGGACCCGGCGGCGGAGCCGGCGGCGGGACCGGTTTTTTCTTGTCCGTCACGAATCAACGTGATGAGCCGCGATCTCCACCGCGCGGATGGAGCCGTCGTACACGCCGGCGCGGGCGTTGCGGGTCACGCCCTCGTTGAGGCGGGACAGCAGCTCGTCGCGCTGGGTGAGCTCGTCGAGGTAGAAGCGGGTCTGGCGCCAGCTCCGGCACTCGGGGGTGCCGTCGCCGAGCTCGGCGGCGCGCACCGCGCCGGGGCCCTCGTGGTTGCCCACGCGGTGCAAGAGCAGCTTGGGCACGGGCACGAAGGCCAGCTCGCTGGGCTTGGTCACCAGCACGTCGCTGGCCGTGATGAGCCGGTCGGTGAGGCGCACGCCGGGGAAGGCGTGGTCGAAGGCGAAGACCTCCACCCCGGAGGGCTCGGCCGGGCGCGGCGCCGAGAGCTGCAGCGCCTCGGCCCGGGCGAAGGCCTCGCGCCAGCTCCGCACCACGCGGTGGGGCAGGCGCCAGTCCTCGAGCAGACCCACCAGGGTCTGGCAGGCGATGTTGTGATCGCCGCAGTTGAGCAGCACGCTGACCTGCCCGTCGCGCAGCCGGGGTCCCAGGTGCGACAGGATCCGCGACACGTGGCCCACCTGGGAGCCGGCGCCGCCGATGGGGATGAGCAGGCGCCGCGGGGCGCCGCGCTCCATGCGCTGCAGCCGCAGCTCCGAGTGCTGCTCCGCCGAGCGCGCCATGGTCTGCGGCACCCAGTGGCCGGCGATCTCCAGGTCCTCGGCCGGGATGCCGAGCCGCCGCAGCCCGGCGTACATGGAGGGCGACTGCACCAGGTTGAGCGCGCCGGGCACCACCACGAAGGGCATGGGGGCGTTGTCGTGCACCAAATGCACCACGCGCTCGAAGCCGGCCGCCACGGCGATGTGTCCGGTCCAGGCGAAGGTGGACAGATACGGCAGGCGCCGATCCAGGCTCCCGAGCAGGGCGGTGAACTGCGGCGCCAGCTCCACCGAGAGCCGCAGGGCGTTCCAGTCCCCCGACGAGGTGAGCTGCTCCCACAGGTAGTCGAGGACGCCGCCGCGATCGGCGGCCACGCGCGACAGCCCGCTGTAGAGCTTGTTGACCTGGCGCAGCACGTCGCTGGCCGGATCCCGCAGCCGGCCCAGGTCCAGCCAGCACGGGCGCCGCCCCTGGGCCTGGGCCGCGTCCACCAGCGAAAGGGCGAAGCGATAGTGGCCGTAGCCCATGCGCACCGTGCCCACGATCAGCGCGTCGGCGTCGCCGGCAGCGGTGGGGGCCGGCTCGGTGATCTCGTTCGAGTCGTCCCGCAGCGCCTCATCGGGCGTCTCATCCGGTGCGGCCGTCTCATCCGGTGCGGCCGGCGCGGCCGGTGCGGCCGGCGCGGCCGGTGCGTCAACGGTGACGACGGAAGCAGGCTCGCTGCCGTCGGCGCCCTCCACCACCAGCTCCCGAAGCTGCGGTAGGTATCGGTGGGGGCGTAGGCGGTAGTCGCCCCCCCCCGCGTCGCCCCCGTCGAGTGCGCTGCGGCTCCCGAGGACCCGACGCAGCAGGCCCGCGGCGGGCGCACCCCAGGACTCGCCGCGGTTTTCGAGCAGGGCCAGGGGGTCGGTCCGCGACGCGAGAGAGCGGCTCCACGGATCCGATTCACGGCTCATCGAGGGCCTTCCTTCTTGCTCGCGCGCTTCGAGCGGCGGCGGCCCACACCTCCGGCGTAGCGGTCCAGGTGCTCGTCGAGCTTATCGAATAGCAGCCGGTTCCCGACCGAGCGGTCGTAGCCGGCGAGGGACTGCCGGTAGCGGGGCAACCGCTCCAAAAAGTGCTGCAGGGTGGCCAGGTCCAGCTCGTCGCTGGTGTAGCCGTAGCCCAGGTGCTCGATGTAAAAGCCGTTCATCACCTGCTCGAACTGCGAGCGCACCGGGATGGACAGCACCGGCTTGTGCAGGTGCACCGCCTCGGAAAGCAGCGTGAACCCGCCGTTGGCGATCACCGCCTGGCTGCTGGCCAGATCTTCTACGAACCGCTCCTCATCGAAAGGACACAGCGTGACGTTGCCGTCTTGCACCTCCTCGGTGAGGTCGCGCCGCATGCCGTAGACCCGGAAGGTGTGCCCGCTCTGGTGCAGGATCTCCAGGAAGTGCTCGGCCGACGCCGAGGTCAGGTACATCAGGATGTGCGCCCCCTCGGAGGGCTCGGCCTCCAGGATGGCGGGCCGCAGCACCGGCGGCACCAGCGTGGTGCGCTTTTTGCGGACCTCGGGATAGAAGAACGTGGTGATGTAGTAGTGATCACAGCCGGGCAGCTTGCCCTTGACGAACCGCCGCGTCACCGAGAAGTCCCGCTCGTGGGACTGGGCCAGCTCCTCGGGGTGGCGGCACCGGTTGACCATCTGGATGTTGTCCACGCTGATCACCGGAATCCGGTGCCGCTTGCCGTACAGGTACGCCCAGCTCTCGAAGTCGCTGATCACGCAGTCGGGGGCGAAGTCCTTGGTGACCTCGAAGTAGCGCCGAATGTTGCGCGGCAGCCCGGTGAGCGCCTCCTTGGTGTTTTCCACCGCGCTGCGGACCATCTTGAACTGGTTGTCCCGGTAGGTCATGGCCAGCCCCCAGATCTGATGCACCTCCGGGAAGTAGGACTTGAGCACGTCGTGGGCCCGCCCCGAGACCACCACCTCGATCTCGTGCCCCTCGTGTTTCATGAGGTGGTCGATGATCACCCGCGATCGGATCGCGTGCCCCATCCCCTCCCCTACCACGCCATAGAGAATCCTCATGGTCCATGCCTCCTCATGCTCCGGCTCGTCCTTCTGGGCCAATATCGTGAGCAGACCCCTCAATTTACATACGATGCTCCAATTAGACAACTGTCGCTGGCCCCCCAAAACGGAAAGAAGCATCGTAATCGTTCAGACTCGAGTTTCGCCCTTCTTTCGTCGCGAGAACGAGCAGAAATCGTGCCTGGCAAGGCGCGACAAGATTTCTGTCGAAGGCGTACTTGCGGTACGTCGAGACAGAAATCGCAGGAGCAACGCAGCCAGGCGGGATGGATCGGCGGCCTGAACGATCAGATAATTCGTGATCGGGGCCTTATTCTTGCGCGAGCCCTCAGCCCCAGTACCAGGTCTCGAAGGGCTCCACCACGCGGGCCTGCGCGCGGGATCTGCGAGTGGCCGGAAACCAAACGAGCTCGCGTCCTGCCCCGTCAGCCACCCGGGCCGATCGGGCGCGCACCCCCCGCAGCCCCGCCCGCCGCGCTGCGACCCCGATGGGCTGGCACACGTGGTGAGCGATCACCTGCCCGTAGGCATCGCGGGGGTAGGTGTCCGGCAGCTCGACGGCGGCCACGCCTTCGCGGCTGTGTACATCCGCGACGCGCTGGTGGGGAGGGAGGGTCGCCACCACGAGCACGGGACCGGTGTCATCACGGAGATCCTCAGGCTCGTACGGCCACTTGTCCATGAACCCGCGCAGATTCAAACGGGCGGTCACCCGATCCTCGTTGAGATACAGCGTCCGGTGGCTCCGGGGAGGGTTCCAACGCCCCCCCGCCTCGGCCGCGAAGGAGGGATCGAGTGGATCGGGCCAGGCCGCGTCGGCAATCCGCAACCACTCGTGCCCATCCGCGAGAGCCTCGGTTCGCATCACGCGTGGACGCCGGCGAAGTCGAACATGGCGCGGCAGGCGCTCAGTGTGTCCCCGGTGCGTCCTGCCGCGACGAGATCGAGCAACGAGCCCCCGTCTGGTACACCGGGAGCGGCGCGGCGGACCACCGCTGGGATCCGCGCGGGTTTCAGGTATCGGACCAGGAAATCCGTCGCCGCCGACAGATTGCCCACGTCCACGAACCGATTCTCAGGAACGCCGCGCTGAAGCCACTTGCTCAGGGCCTGACGGGTCACGCCGAAGAGCCGGGCCGCCTCGCTTCGACTCAGCCCCCACACCGCCAAGACGCGCGCGAGCTCATCGCGGGCATCCTGGCCCGCCTGTCCCTGTAGACGTAGCGAGCGCTTGAACTCGGAGAGCCATTTCTCATCCGCTTGTTTCACGAGCTTCCTGGCCGCCTCGCCTGGATCGAGGTCCATCCACTTCGCCGTCTCGGCTTCTGCGGTCTTGGTCGCCATGAAGGCCTCCTTCCACGCTGATCGAGGTTAGCGCACTCGCAACCTTTTGTCAACCCAGCCAGCGAGTGAACGCCGATTCACCTGGTTCCAAGCCTGTCCCGGTTCTGATAAGGTAAGCCGGGGTGTAGAAGTGGCAGAGCTCGGCAACCGTAAGCTAAAACACAATTCGCGGAAGATTTCCGCTGTAACCGGGTCGGGGCCTCAGGGGTCGAGGCCTCAGGGGTCGAGGCCTCAGGGGTCGAGGCCTCAGGGGCCAAGGCCTCAGGGGCCAAGGCCTCAGGGGCCAAGGCCCGCTAGAACTGAGGCCACAGCGCGGGCCGGGACGGCGGCAGGGGCGCGGACGATGCAGACGATGGCCATGGGCTTGGGGCTGGTGGCGCTCGTGGTGGCTCTGGGGGCGGGCGCGCCGCCGGCGCGGGCCGGGGGGTTCTTCCTGCCGACGCGGGGGGCCCGGGCGCTGTCGCACGGCGGGGCCACGGTGGTGTCGGGCGATGACCTCAACGCCCAGTGGTCCAACCCGGCGACCCTGTTTCGCAGCGCGTCATGGATCACGGTCTGGGGCGACCTCGGGCTGCTGAACCTCAACGCTTCGTTTCACCGGGCAAACCTGCCCCAGGTGATGGACTGGGACGACCGCTACGCCGACGGCTTCCCCGAGGTGACGAGCAGCGAGTGGTTCCCCGACCCGGCCTTCGCCATCGGGAGCAACTTCGGGCTCAAGGACTGGATGTTCGTCATCGGGATGTACGGGCCCTACGCCGGCACCACCGCGTGGCCGGACGATGACCCGCGCTGCGCGGCGGGGCAGAGCGCCTCCGGGTGCGCCACGCAGTGCTACCAGGACCCGGCGAGCTGCGAGTGGAACCTGGGGCCCCAGCGCTACAGCATGATCACCCCCGAGCGGCTGCTTCTGCACTATCAGGTGTCGGCCGCGTACCGGCCCATCGAGGAGCTGTCCATCGGGGTGGGCCTGTTCGTGGCCAGCTTCATGATGAAGGAGCGCATGAAGATCAGCGCCTACCCCGGCATCTTCGGCTGGGCCGAGGACCCCACCCTGGACGCGCTCATCGAGCTGGACGCCAGGGACATGGTGAGCTTCGGGGCGGTGATCGGCGTGTGGGGACGACCGGTGCGGTGGCTGGAGCTGGGGCTGTCCTACGTGACGCCGCTGGCGGTGCGCGCCAAGGGGGAGCTCTCGGTGCGGCTGCCGTCGAGCTACTACTTCAACGACACCACGGTGTCGGGCAGCCGGATCCGGCTGGACACCGACTTCCCCATGGTGCTGCGCGCCGGCGTGCGCTTCGTGGACCCGAAAAAGCGCTTCGACGCGGAGCTGCAGGTGAGCTGGGAGAACTGGGCCACCCACGACCGCATCGTGGTGCGCCCCCGCGAGGACATCACCTTCGAGAACGTGCCCGGGCTGGGCACCTACCGGCTCAAGACCTTCACGGTGCGCGAGGAGTTCCACGACACGGTGAGCGTGCACCTGGGGTCCTCGGTGCGCGCCTACCGCGACCTCCTCGAGGTGCGGGCGGGCTACTTCTGGGAGCTCGGCGCCATCCCGGACCACACCTACACCGTACAGACCATCGACAGCGACAAGCACGCCATCACCTGCGGGTTGAGCGCGAAGCGCTGGGGAATCCGGCTGGATCTGACCTACGCCTTCGTGCACCTGGCCCGCCGCGAGATCACCGACAGCACCAAGCGGCAGATCAACCCGCTGTACGAGGAGGACACGGGCCCCTACGTGGACGGCAGGCCCACCATCGTCGGCAACGGCCGGCACCGGGCCCATTACCACATCGTGGCAATGTCGGCGTCCTACAAGTATTGAGCGGACAAGTATTGAGCGGACAAGTATTGAGCGGACAAGTATTGAGCGGACAAGTATTGAGCGGATCGATTTGAATCGAACGGATACGGCATAGCGGAAAGGCACCGAGGGAGCGCGGCATGAGCACCTGGACGAATGGGAGAGCGTGGGGAAGGCGTGGGGGGCAACGGCGCGGGGGACGACAGCGCGGGGAACGACAGCGCGGGGGACGACAGCGCGGGGGGCGACGGCGCGAGGCGCGCGCGCTCGCGCCGAGGACGCGGGCGGCCTTGGCGCGAGCGGCAAAGCCGCTGGCGGCCGGGATGCTCGCGGCCGGGATGCTGGCCGCCGGGATGCTGGCCGCCGGGATGCTCGCGGCCGGGATGCTGGCCGCCGGCGCGGTCGGGGGCTGTCACAGCGAGCCCCTGCCCGAGCGCCAGCCGGTGGAGTACGAGGACTTCGGCACCGAGGTCTATCGCATGCTGCACCGCGAGGCGCGCATCGCCGACAACCACCCCCAGGCCAAGATGGCCGTGCTGGAGCAAAACCGCGACGATCTGATCTGGGCCCTCAACCGCATGGTGGACGAGCCGGTCTACGGCGAGCTGCAGGGGGCCCTCGAGGCGATCCTGCCGCACTACGACTACACCCTCACCGACACGCCCTGCACCCGGGACGAGCAGTGCACCGGGGAGCGCGAGTACTGCCTGCTGGCCGAGGGGGTCTGCGCCGCGGCCGGCCCCATCCCGCGCCTGAGCCGGCGGCTCAACGAGATCCTGAGCCGCATGGACCAGCCCCAGTTCGACGCCCTGGCCAAGATCACCGCCTCGCACGGTGCCCCCCCGGACGCGCTGAACCGGCTGCTGTACCGCGTGCTGGCCTACGATCAGGAGCTGCTGGGCCCGCTGCACGCCCTCGTGATGGACCAGGAGCCGGCGCTCACCGAGATCCTGCGCTGGGGCCACCGCGAGATCCAGGAGCTACCGGACAGCCCGCCGGTGTCGCACCCCACCTTCGCCGAGAAGCTGCTGGTGGAGGTGGACTCCGGCCTCGACACCGGCGCGCCGGCCTGGGCCATCCTCCTCGACGACAACGGCAACCCGGTGGTCAACACCGAGGGCGGCGAGCCCCTACCCCCCTACCAGGACACCGACGGCGACGGGCTGGTGGACACCGACCCCAACAACGACCCGGTGGACGACCAGGGCTACCCCATCCTGATGCCGGTGTTCTCCGACGAGTCCCACCGGGGCGAGGACCGCGACGCCGACGGCCGGGCCATCGCGCCGAGCCAGCCCTACTTCCAGTACTTCGACGTGAAGAAGACCCTGCTCGGCGCGACCCTGTGGAACCTGCACCCCATGATGAAAGACGGCGTGATCTGGGACCTGTTCACCGCCTTCGAGGGGCTGCTCGGGCCCAAGGTCAACCGCGCCGACGCCGACGGGGACTACCCGGGCTTCGACGGGGCGTCCAACCCCCTGCTGGATCTCATGCACGCCCTGCGCGAGATCCGGCGCTACGAGCGCCTCCCGCAGCTCATGCGGGTGCTCGAGGCCCTGGTGCAGAATCACCCCCTGCTGCTGGAGCAGCTCCTCACCGAGCTCGGCAAGACCATCGCGATCTTCGAGGGCCCGGACCGGCTCACCGAGGGCAACACCCTGTTCGACGATCTCCACGTGGAGCTCGAGTATCTCACCCGCACCGGCCTGTTCAAGGAGCTGCTGCTCGCGTTTCTCGACCCGCGCATCGAGGTGCTGCCCCAGGGGATGCTCAACATGCTGGTCTACACCGACATCGACGTGGAAGATCCGCCCAACGATCTGGACTGCGGCACGGTGTCGGCCTGCCAGGACCGGATCCAGGAGATCTACGGGCTGGGCTACCGGGGCATGACCGACTGGAGCCAACCTGGTGACACCCGGGAAAACCAGTCCATCCAGCAGAAGTTCCTGGCGCTGGTGTGGGACACCTACGAGGTGCGCCACGTGATCAACCTGTTCAACTGGCTGCCGCTCGACTCCATGGTGGTCACCGAGGACATGGCCACCTACTACGCCGAGGCCATGGCCGGGGTGGCGGAGCTGTCGGCGGCGGGCATCGACGGCTCGGTGGTGGTGCCCTTCATCCCGGAGTTCGAGGACAAGTGGGTGAGCGCCGAGGAGCTCGGGCTGTTCATGAACCACGACCACTCGGTGCTGGGCAACGCGGTGTGCAAGCAGGGCCACGACGTCAAGGACCACCTGGGGCGCTACCTGCTGGCGCTGCAGACCACCGGCGCCCTGGAGGGCTGCAAGCCCATCGCCGAGGGGTTCGCCAACCTCGACGACGTCCACGCCTTCACCCGGCTGCTCACGGTGCTGCACTTCCACTACGGCTCCACCCCGGTGGACGACCCCGCGGGGATCACCACGCAGCACGGCACCAACTTCCGGGCCATCGAACAGCCGCTGGCCCGCACCCTGTCCGAGACCCAGCTCGCCCCCCGGGCCATCGAGCTGGTGCGGGCCCTGGTCGCGCTCGAGGTCCAGCACCAGGGCGAGACGCTGGATCCCCTCGACGAGCTGGACCGCTTCGTCACCTACCTGTTCGACACCTCCTCCTCCACTCCCCTCTCCACCTACGGCGGCCAGACCTGGATCCTGGGCGGCGATGGCGAGCGGCGCATCGAGTCGATGAGCCGGATGTACCTGCTCCTGCACGCCTTCGACCGCATGGACGCCATGCTCGAGGCCAACCCCACCGCCAAGCAGGCCTGGGATCGTCTGGATCTGCTCGGCTACTTCCTGGACGTGGATCCGAGCACCGGCGAGCTGGAAAACCCCACCACGGTCCCCCTGCTCATCCACCTGGTGCCCATCCTGGCCGACGAGCTCACCGAGCGCTTCGCCGACCCCGACTACCTCACCGACCTCGACGAGGAGCTCGAGGACCTCGAGGACTTCTTCTCCAGCCGCGGGTTTTCCTACCTGTACGACGTGATGCTCGTGATCCGCGACGACCCGGCCCACGCCGCGCTCAAGGCCCTGCTCGACGACCTGCTGGTCGAGGCCACCGACGCCTCCCGCGGCGGCGACCCGGATCTATTCGGCGCCCTGCTGGCCGTGCTCAGCGACCTGATCCAGAGCCGCATCGACGTCAACGCTGGCAAGCAGATCCTGCGCTGGTTCGGCACCGTCATCGAGCCCGACGACCGCACCCTGTTCGAGCTCGTCGAGCTGGTGGCCACCCTCTACGACGAGGACCCGGACCGGATCTTCGTGGAGCTTTTGAAAAACCTGTTCCGCGAGCACCGCCCGGGCCGCTTCCCCATCAACGTCCTCGGCCGCGTCATCAAGCACCTCAACCGCCTCGACCCCACCGCCCTCGGCCCCTACTCCGCCGCGGACTTCGAGCACATCCTCACCAACCTCAACGACTACCTCCTAGACGACGAGCGCGGCCTCGAGCGCATGTACCACATCATCAATCACGCGGATTGACTGCCCACCCCGCCATCTGTTACGCTTTGTTATAATGTGGGAAGTAGGACTGGAAGACAGCCTTATGTGGCTGGACTTTACCCTGCGCTCTGTTGCTGAAGGCTGAGTGCGTGGCATGGATGCGAGACCATGGAAAAAGGAGTAGGAGGATGGACAGATCTATGACTCGTCTGCGTAGAGCTCACCAAACCGATAGAATTAGGGGGGGTGGCTGGCTGTCTTCGGCCTTCTCTTGTTCCTTCCCACGACGGCCGTTCAGGCTGACGAGCTTCCCACCAACCACTGTGCGATCCGCGCCCCGATCTCCGGGTTAGAGGGATTGCTCGACGCGTCAATGCAACAGCTCGCGGGGGACATCGACAACCAGACAAACCAAAGCTTGCAGCTCGACGTCCAGGACACGTCATTGTGGGTGAACCTGGGAGGTGACATCCACTCCGCACAGGACGACTACTTGATCGTTAGTGTGGACTTTCGCATTGATCATCCACTGGTACCCTTCCCCTGGCTGACGCTCTCCTACGAGATGCGACTGCTCGACGCGCCACTGCGGGACAGGGCTTTCACCTGCAACGACCCGGACAACCCGGGTCAGATCCTGCCGCTTCACTACCCGAACCTCGTGATAGATGGTCCGCCAACCCTGGTAGCTCCATACGGTGCGTTGGATGTCGCCGAGGGGACCAACCTGTCGAGCCTCTATCCGGGACTGGACTATGATCTCGCCTCACTCGGAATATGGGCTCGGAGACAAGTGTGAGTTGACTGTAGGCAGCCTCCAAGTCGCCGGTGGTGGCGAACAAGTTGGTCTGCCGGTGCCGACTGGCGAGGAGAAGGTGATCGAAGGCGTCGTTTGGCAAGAGTGGAAGGTGCACCTCTCCGGTGACGTCTGGAACATCGGCTTTCGGACCTGGGGAGGAGACGGATGTGGCCCGAGCGGCTGTGACACGAATCTGCGCACCGCGGTGGAGGCAGCCGCGTGTGGCTGCGATATCGAGAACCCCCTCGCCATCGGCGGCTGGGATCAGCCCCATCTCGACTGTAATACATCAGTCTGTCCTCTCGCCGGGCACACCGACGTGGACAATAGGCTAGCCTGGAATCCCATCGGGGCGCCGGAAATGGACGCGAAGGAGATTGATTACGACCCTCAGGATCCTCGGTTGGTCCCGCTGTATCCCATCCACTCGACCTCGGCCGACTACGCCGAGATCGACGCCCACCAGCTCGTGCGGGATCGCCACGTGGGCTTCACCCGCTTCGAGCCGGTCAACCGGCACGACCTCACCTGGTCGTGGATCGACGCGCCCAAGTTCCGCTCGCCCGGCGACACCGTGGACTACCACGTGGATGCCGAGCCGGGCGAGTATCGGACCACGCGGATTCGGTTGGCCTGGCCCAACTACCCCATGCCGGAGAGCAGCCCGCTCCCCGAGGATCAGTACACGCTGAGCGACGAGCAGGAGATCGACCAACCCACGCTCTACTACTTCTGGCGCGTGAAGCCTCTGCCTGCTGCGCCTGCGCCCCACATACGCACGGTACTCCCCGGTCGTCCGATTCGAGACCTGGTACAGGGGGGGCCTCGCCCTTCCCCACTCAATGCACCCGGTTTCATCCTCGCCCATCAGGTGGAGCCAGAGCAGACCTACCTGCTCCCCCTCGGACGACGCGTACCCAGGGTGGTTGACATTCGCCCGGTGGTTTACTCGGGGCCAGCACCGAGCTCGCAGGCTCCCATGGTGGGCCTCACGGGGAGCTTGGATAGTGACTTGGTGCCGCTCGGGCCAGCCGGCGAGGGCCTCGTTCCCGCGCTGGTGGTCTACCAGGAGGCGGATCAAAGCACCCCGGCGACGGGCGCGCCGGCGCCGGCGCGCCTCTATTTCGGGCGACTCGAAGCGCGCGACGGCGATGACGAGCCGATCACCCTTCACGAGAGCACCACGCTCATCGGCGACTCCTCCGCGCCTCCGAACCCGGGAGATGCCCAAGTCGTGCTCGTGGAGGGGACTGGTGAGCTGCTGCTCCTCGGTAATGCGCCTGGCGGCGACGGTGGATTATCCGTACGTCGCCTCCGGCTGGCCAGCGGTACCTGGAGCTCGCCGGTAACGCTCCTGCCTCGCTCCGTCTCGGGTTTTTGCGCGCGGCTGGACGAGCAGCGAAATCAGGTGGTGGTCTTCGACGGTGCGGCACCAGGCGGCGCCGCCGTGCATCTGCTGGACCTCGTTCACCTGACGCTGCACACGCTCTCCGCGCAGATACCGCCGGAGCTGTCCCGTGCTGGCGCCACCTGCGACTTCGACCCGACGCGCCGCCTGCTCTACGTGTACGGGGGCAGAGCGCCCGACGGCACGCCCCGAACGGACGCCTGGCGGCTGCGGCTGAGCTCCCGTTCTTGGACCCTGCTCGGTGACGGTGCCGAGCCAGAGGGGCCGGGGGCCCTGGTCGAGACCTTTACCTTCCATGACGGCGAGCGGCTCTGGGTGACCCCCTTGGACGTCCCGGTGCTCGGCGCCGCACGCGTACCGCTACACGCCCTGGGTGCGGACGGCACCTGGCTGGCCACGGATCTCTGGCGCAAGGAGACCGGCGTCGCGAGCTATCCGGTCACCGGCACCCTGCTGGGTGGCCTGCCCGAGCGCTATCGCTTCCCCGTGGACGACGGCGCCCCTTGGCCGGGTCCGCTGGCCCTGGCCACCCTGCAAGGGGCCCCGGGGGAACTCGGGCTCGAGGTCACCTGGCCGTCGGGGGATCGCCAGGCCGATGGCCTCACTTCGGCACCCGGGCTGGCGGAGGCCGCCTTCCGCTGTCCGCCTGGCGCTGCCTGCGGCCTGGTCGTAAAGCGTCGGGCCGGGGCGGGACCAGCGCCCTTCTCGCTTTCGGCCCGGCCGGCCGTGCTCGTCGCGGCAGGAGAGGTGGGCCTGGCAGGTCGCGGACGAGGGGCGGTGCTCCTGCCTCGTGAACGCCTCGCCGCGGTAAGCGCGGGCGGCTTGGCCGTCATGGACGCGGAGTCACTCCAGCCGATCGCCGCGCTCCGAGGAGCCCGGATCGGCGGTGCCACCGGGTTGGCCCGCTGCGGCGCTCACCTCTGCGTGTCGCGTCTCGGCTTTCGCGGTCTGGTGGTGGTGGACGTCCGCGACCCGTCAGCCCCGGCCACGCTCCACCCGTCGGTGCCGATCCCGGTCGGTCGTGACGTGGCGAGCTGGGGCGCGCGGGCCTTCGTCGCCCACGGCGTCCTGGGTCTGGCGCGTTACACCGTGTCGGACACCGCGGCACCGACCCTGGCGGAGTGGGCGTGGCCAGGGGGACGTATCGTGTCCGTGGCCGCGGCGCCACCACTGGTGGCCGCAACCGCAGCCGATGGACGGGTGCACCTGTACGACGCCTCCGAATCGACGCTACGGCGGGTGGGCCTCGTCCGAGCCGACCACCGGGTCGACCGGGTCCGGTTCCGAGGCGAGCTGCTCTGGGTGCGGCACCGGACCGGGAACACGGTGGAGGTTCACGACGTCTCCGATCCGGCGCAGCCCACGCTGCTGGCGACTTTCCCTGACACCCAGGGAGAGCTCGAGGCGCTGTACCGGGGACCGTGGCGCTATCGCATCCAGGGCCGACGCCTCCTGCGCGAGGAGGCGGAGGAGGCCGCCCCATGAACCTTCGAGCGAGTCGCATCACGCACCATCGCGCGATGCGCCGCACCGCGCGCCACACCGCGCACCGAGTCGCCGCGTCCGCGGCTCTCGCCCTGGCGGCCTTGTTCCCCCAGCCCGCCCTGCTCGGCGGCTGCGAGGAGCCCCAGGTCGAGCCGGACGGTGCGTTGGGTGACGCCGCGGTGGATGCCGCGGCCGACTCCGGCCTGCCGCCGGTGTCCCTGGCGCCCCGCCAGCCTGTTGCCCTGGACATCTGTGCTCGGCCGTTTTTTCGGATCCCCTGCGCGCCGGAGGATCTCCTGTACTACACTCTGGCTGATCGACGCGTCGCTTGGGAGGTCGACGCCGAGGAGCCAGGCTACTCCGATCTCTGGCTCCTCGACTTGTCGGTCTGCGAGGCTACGTTGGCGGTGGAAAAACGGACGATCGGACTGTTCGATCTGTGGCGCAACACCCTGGTCTGGGAAGACGCGCGGTGGCCGGTATGGGATGACGAGCTGAACAAAGCGGTTGGTATCACCAACCTCGCGATCGCCGACCTGGATCGCTGGGATGCGAAGTGGCTCTTCTACAGTGAGACGAGCTCCTTTTACGCCCAGGTCAACGACGACTACGTGGCCTTCGTGCACAAGGTGGATCGCCGTGAAACCGGCCTCCACGAACTCTGGTTGCTGAGTCGGGACACTGGCGAGGCCACCGTGGTGGCCCCGACCAATGTCGCGGCCATCTGGCCGAGCATGGGTGAGCGCTACCTGGGTTACGTCGGCTACTACCCCCAGGGGGGTGAAGGATTCGACGTGTACTACTACGACACCTGGACCGGCCAGACAAACTGGCTCGAAGCCACCGGTGCAGGATACCAAGAAGGTCTCCAACATGTCGGAGACTATCTAGCGTGGTTCCATTTTCCGCCCTCGCTTCAACCGCCATACCGCGTGGACGCATATCACATCCCCACCGAGACATTGATCAACGTAACCGACAACGAGTACGAGTCCCCGATGGGCGCCCTGGATCCGCCGGTGGTGGCCTACTCGACCACCGCCCATGATCCGCCGGAAGGACGTTACTGGGACGTGTCCATCTATGACCTCGAAAGCGGCGCTCGCCGGCGGCTCACCTGGCAGGCGGGCACTCTGCACCCGGTGCGCCTGTCCATGCCCTACCTGCTTCTCGTGCACCTTCTCTCCCCTCACGTGAACGGCGGCCCAAAAAACCTCTACATCGCCAACCTAGAGGCCCTCGGCGTCGTAGACCCACACGGTCACGTCATCGCCGGCGATCCAGTGATCGAGCAGCCATCTTCGCCGCTGGAGATCAGGCAACCCTCGATACCCTAGCGGAACCCGCAGCCATCTCTGCCGCAACAGCTCGAGCACCCATCTCCACCTCGGCGGGCCAAGCACCCAATCCGAAGGATTCGCGGTGGTTCCCTACCGCGTGCGGATCACCCAGCCGCCGGACAGGAAGATCACGGCGCCGCCGCGGACGCGGCGCCAGCGGGCCTTGCGCCAGCGGTGG
>CAYFWA010000015.1:0-25396 GCA_964346625.1 uncultured Myxococcales bacterium | reverse complement strand
TCGGACTTCGACTACACCCTCCCCGGGACCACGGATACCATCGAAGCCGGCTTCGTCAAGCACCGGGTCTACGGCCAGCTCTCGCTGTACTACTAGTTTCTAATCCACCAAGCGCCGACCCTGCTGGCCGGCCGCCTTTCGCCCATCGTGTCGCGTCCCATTCATCTGCTCATCGTGCTCGCGCTGGCCCTCGGGTCGGCGGGCGCCCTGTGCCGCCCGGCGGTGCCCGGCGTGGTCACCGGCGACCGGCCCAAGGGGTTTCACGACAGCGCGGTGGGCCCGGGCGACGTGTTCGAGGTCCAGGTCTTTGGCGAAAAGGACCTGACGGGCACCTACCGGGTGCAGGGCGACGGCTCGATCCTGTATCCGCTCATCGGCAAGGTGAAGGTCTCGGGGCTCACGCCGCCGGCCATCTCCCACAAGATCGCGCGCCGGCTGCGGCGGGGGGTTTTGAGAAACCCCCAGGTCACCGTCTTCGTCAAGGAGTACAACTCCAAGAAGATCACCGTCTTCGGGCAGGTGCAAAAGCCGGGGATCTACCTGTACAAAGACAACATGACGATCATCCAGGCCATCACCACGGCGGGCGGGTTCACCGAGCTGGCGGACCAGAACGGCACCATCGTCACCCGCTTCAAAGACGGGCGCAAGCACCGCGTGCCGGTGAAGGTGGAAGACATCGGGGAGGGCCGCGCCCAGAACTTCATGCTGCGGCCCGGGGACGTGGTGTTCGTGCCCAAGCGGCTGATGTAACGCCCCTTCCTTCCCCTCCACCCGCGCGGCGCGGACCGCCGCCGAGGCGACCGACCGGCCGCGTGTCCCCCTGGCGGGAGCACGCGGGAGGGCAGCGAGCATGTGGCGTCGATACACCGAGCGGACCCTGATCATCGCCACCGGGCTGCTGGTGATGAGCGGGGCCGCCCTGCTCGGCGGCGTGCATCCCGCGAGCCAGCTCGGGCTCGCGGTGGCGGCCCTGATCCTGTTTGCCCTCACCGTGGCCTGGCGCACCGCCAAGAAGGGGCGCCTGACCCTGGGCGCGCCTTTTTGGGTGCTCACGGCCGTGGCCGCGCTGTGCGCGCTGCAGCTCTGGCAGCTCCCGGCAGACGCTCTGTCGCTTTTGCAGCCCCGGGGCTCAGCGCTGCTTTCCTACAGCCTGGAGGGGCTCGGCGAGCCGGCGCGCCGCAGCCTGAGCCTGGATCCCCCGGGCACGGCCCTGGAGCTGGCCAAGAGCATCGGCCTGGTGGCCCTGGCCGGCGCGGTGGCCCTGCAGGTGCGCGACGGGCCCCGGGCCCTGCTTTTGCTGTGGACCCTCAACGTCGCGGGCATGGCCCTGGCGCTGCTGGCCGCGGTGCAGTACCTGGCCGGCGCCCAGGCGGTCTACTGGGTCTACGCCCCCGAGGCCGGGCGCGGCTTCGTGGCCCCCTTCGTGAACCCCAACCACGCCGGGGCGTTTTACGGAGCGCTGACCTTTTTGAACCTGGGGCTGTCGCTGCGGGTGCGCGAGCGTCGGGTGCAGCTCGCCGGGGCGGTGCTCACCGCGCTGCCGGCCCTGCTGGTGGTGGCCTCGGCCAGCCGGGGCGCCATCGTGGCCACGGCGCTGGGGGCGGTGCTGTTTGCGTTTCTGTACTGGCGCACCGGGGAGATCTCCGGGCGGCGCTTCGGCTACGCCGTGGCCCTGGTGCTCATCGGCGGCACGGTGGCCCTGCCCTCCTCGGAGATCATCCGCCGGGAGTTCGGCGAGCGCACCGATTGGCAGACCCTGGACGAGGAGAAGAAGATCGACGTGTGGCGCGACGCGGTGGCCGCGGTGCGCGATCACCCGGTGGCCGGGGTGGGCCGGGGGGCCTTCCGGGCCGCCTTCCCCGCCTATCAGCGCCGCACCGCCGGGGGCGCGCGCACCTTCACGCACCCGGAGAACCTGCTGGTGCAGTGGCTGGTGGAGGTGGGCCCGTGGCTGTTCGGGGCGCTGCTGCTCGGGGTGATCTGGCTCGGGGTGCGCTATTTGCGCCAGGCCAAGCTCGGTCCCCTGCACGCGGTGGCCCTGTGCCCGGTGGCGGTGGTGGTGGGGCAGAACGTGGTGGACTTCAATCTGGAGTTTCCGGGCACGGCCTTCCTGGTGGTGGCCTGCCTGGGGGTGCTCGCCGGGCTGCGGCGGGGCCGCACCCGGCGGGTGGCCTCGGCGCGCCAGCGCGGCCTGCGCGCCGGCGGCCTGCTCGCGGCCGTGGCCGTGGCCGGGGTGGCCCTGGCCACCTGGGGCCGCTGGGGCGCGGCGCACGACCTGCGAGCCACCGGGCACGCGCTCGGCCATCGCCTCGAGCGCGGCGAGGCGCCGGCCGCGGTGCTGGCCGACGCCCGCGCGGCCCTGCGCCACCACCCGGCGGACTACTACCTGCACTATCTGGCCGGCTCCGCGGCGCTGCGCGTGGTCGGGGAGCAGCCCCTGCGTCACTTCAACCGGGCGCTGTATCTGAA
Source organism: uncultured Myxococcales bacterium (assembly GCA_964346625.1). Lineage (GTDB taxonomy): Bacteria > Myxococcota_A > Polyangia > HGW-17 > JAJRWW01 > CAYFWA01. The sequence continues at coordinate 22,924 of CAYFWA010000015.1, read as the reverse complement.
CCCGCGCTCCACGCTGACCCAGTACCAGGTGGGCCGCGCCCTGCAGGGGCTCGGCCTGCCGGGCCAGGCCCTGCACCACTACCTGGAGGCCCTGCGGCTGCGCATGCCGCTCGGGGGCAACTTCGCCCGGGATCTGTTCGCGCTGCTGCAGCGGCTTTGGGCCGGGGACGCGGCGCCCCGGCACCTGGGGCGCGCGGGCGCCTGCGCCGCGCCCGCCGCCGCCAAGGGGCACGCGCCGCTGCCGGGCTGTCTGCTCACGGCGGCCTATCTCGAGCACCGTCGGGGGGAGCCCCTGGGGCGGGTGGCCCGCATCGACCCGGCGGCCGCCTACCAGCTCGCCGGCTGGCTCGAGCGCGTGAAGCTCCCCGCCCAGGCCCGGGCGGCCTACGTCCGGCTCCAGGCCGCCGATCCGCAGCGGGTCGAGTACCTCGAGGCCCTGGTGCGGGTGGGCGAGGCCTCCGGCGACGCGGGCCGGGCGCTGTACTGGGCTCGGCGCTGGGTGGCCGAGACCGGCCTGCCCGAGGCCTACGAGCGGTTGGCCCGGTTGCTGTACGACGCGCGGCGCCCGGCGGCGGCGGACCGGATCGTGGACGCGGGCCTGATGCGCCACCGGGGCCACGCGCCGCTGGTGGCCCTCAAGGCCCGGCTGCTCATGGATCGCCAGCAGTGGTCCGAGGCGCGCCAGCTCCTGGTGGCCCACACCGTGGGCCGCACCCTGGAGATCAAAGACGAGATCCGGCTGCTCGGGCTGCGCATCCAGGTGGAGCGCGAGACCGAAAACCGCATGCGCGCCGAGCGGCTGCAATCCCGACTCAACCAGCTACAGAACCTGGTCAAGTCTGGCTACCAGGGCCTCAGCCCCGCCGGACGGCGCTGATCCTCACCCGCGGGGCGGCGATCGTCATGACCCTCATGGCCAAGATTCAGTCCTGGGCCTCGGGCGACAGCACCGGGCTCGGCTCGGGCGCGGGGCCGGGCCGCCGGTAGCCGACGTAGAAGTCGTAGCGATCGCAGCTATAGCGGGCGTAAAAGTCGATGACGTCCGCCCACCGGGCGCTGCCCGAGCGGATGGCCTGCTCGATCTTCTGGCGGGGCACCCCGCCGCAGCGGCGGTAGCCCCGGGGCAAGGTGTGCCCCTCGGCCACGCGACCCGGGATCCCCACGGCCACGGGCTTGAGCTTCACCAGGTAGCCGTAGCTGATGGCCGGGACGGAGATCACCTCCACCCGGTGCACGGTGAGGTGATCGGGACCGGTGACCAGGCACTCGGTGCGCGACAGGGCCTCGCGGGGCCCCAGCACCAGGGTGGGCTGGGAGATCCGGGCCTTGCGGCGGCAGTTGGTCTGGCCGCTGGGTCGGGTGACCACGCGAAAGGCCAGGTGGTGGTTGGTGCGGTTTTCCACGGTGAGCACCAGGTTCTTGGCGCGGTAGGAGCCCAGGCCGCCCAGGGGCGTCTCCAGGGTGCGCACCGAGGTGGTCAGCCGCAGGTCGCGGGTGAGCAGCCGCCCGCCCCGGGCGCGCAGTCGGTGGCTCCCCTGGGTCACCCGCAGGGGGAAGGGGGCGAAGTAGCGCTTGGGCTCGAGGGGCAGATCCAGCCGGCGCGCGTCCGCGATGAGCTGCGCCAAAAACCGCTGGCGCCGCCGCGTTTGCGCCGCGGCCCGCGGCGGATCGGGGCCGAGACCGCGCGCGGCGGCCGGCTCGCCGGCGGCGGCCGACTCGCCGCGCGCGGCCGCCGCGGCCTGCGCCGGCATCGCCGGGCCCTCGTGGCGCCACATCAGCGCCAGCCCCAGCAGCACCACCCCCGTGGCCGCCACCCCCAGGCCCAGGGTAAAGCCGTGTCGCACCAGCAGCGCGGTCAAGCGGTACATGACGAAAGCCAGGATATCACAGGTGCGGGGCGAATCCGCAGCGCATGCTCTCTTTGACGCGAGCGCGTCACAACGTAAACCGCACCAGCAAAAACTTGTTGTTGGGGTAAAGCTCGAAGCAGTCGCGGTAGGGATAGGGGCCGAGCGCGTCGCGGGCCTGCTGGCACAGGCGGCGCTGGGTGCGCAGCCGGGCCCGCTGGCGGGCGCAGGCGGCGGCCGAAGGGGTGGGATCGTCTCCGGCGCAGCGGCGGTGCCAGGCCCGGTGGGCCATCCTCACGAACTTGCGGCAGTGCCCGCCCCACCAGTTGTCGGGCATGGCCGAGCCCCGCCAGCGGGCGGCCCCGGCGGGCATGGGCAGGGCCGACAGCCGACGCTTGTAGCGCCGGCAGGTGGTTCCCAGCTCGTTCTTTTCGCGGTAGAGCACCTTGATGCGCTCGGTGCGAAAGTGGGGGATCCAGTTGTCGGGCCAGGCCTCGCCGCCGGGCCCCACCCGCTCGAGGCTGCGCTGGGCGCCCACGGACTTGAGGATGGACTTGAGGGTGGCCAGCCGCCCCTGCTCCATGATCAAATAAAACCGCTGGCCGGCGTGACGCCGCAAGAAGGCCTTGAACCGCGGGGTCTCCTTGGGCTGCATGTGCACGATGACCTGGTTTTTCGAATAGAAGTTCTCCCCGCGCCAGTTGAGCTGCCAGGCGATGAGCCGCTCCTCGGGACCCTTTCGCGCCCGGTGGTAGATGGCGTGCAGGTTCTTCTGACCCCAGTGGGGCGCGAGCTGTACCAGGTAGGAATCCACCGTCCAGAGGGTGAACAGCACCGCTGCGGCCGCCAGGGCCCAGACGCCCACGGCCCGCAGCCGCGGGACCGTCAGCAGGGCCGCGGAGATCACCAGCGGCACCGCCAGCGCCACGATCCACGGCTCGAAACCGAGCTCGTAGGGGAACAGGCGGTTGTACTTGTAGATGAACATCACCACCAGGTGCGACGGATCCTTGACCAGGTCCCGGGTCAAAAGCAGCAGCAGGCCGACCCCCAGCACCACCAGCAGCGTGGTGCCCGCCTGGCGATCCCGGGGCAGATCGTCGAGCCACAGCCCCACCAGGATGGCCACCGGGGGAATCACGGGCAGGGCGTAGTGGTGGAACTTGGTCTCCATGATGGAAAACAGCGCGAAGGTGGCCGCGGCCCATAGCAGGGCGAACAGCACCAGGCGGCCGCGTCGATCGGTGGTGGGCCGCACGAAGCCGGCCCAGCGCGCCAGGGCGGCGGGCACCAGGGCGCTCCAGGGATACAGGCCAAAGCCGAGCTGGTGCACGAAGTACTCGTGGGAGCCCCGTTCGCCGTGCACCCCGAGCTGGGCGCGCTTGAAGTGATGGTGGCCGAAGTACTCGTTCCAAAAGGCGTTGCCGTGCCGGATCCACATGGCGTGGTGCCAGGGGGCCGCCACCAGCAGCATCAGCGCCGCGCCCCGCAGCACCTCTAGGCGCCGGACCAGGCCCGGATCCCGCAAAAGCAGCACGTACAGCCCCACCACCGCCACCGGAATCAGGATGCCGCCGAGGCCCTTGGCCAGCACGGCCAGCCCGCAGCAGAGCCAGGCGGCGTGGATGTAGATTTGGTAGGCCCGTCGCTCGGAGGCCCGCCAGCTCGCGGCCAGGTAGAGCCCGAGCAGGGCGAGCCAGGGCAGGGCGTAGGGCAGGCCGTACAGGCGCAGGCGCAGGCCCCCTAGCGCCACGGTGCGCTCGAAGCGCCAGCCGATCCGGAAGACGAGCAGATAAAGCTGCGGCAGCACCAGCAGCAAAAACACCGCGCCAAAGACGTGCCAGGCCGTGATGGTGAGGGTGCGCTTGCCCCACCGCAGCGTCCAGCGCGCCGGGCGCTCCTGCTCGTCGACGAAAAGCCCCAGCACGAACAGACACAGCCCCGCCGTCATCAGGGCCACGAAGGGGATGTCGGTGATGGACTGGCGCGAGATCAGGGCATACTGCGGGGCCGTGGCGCACACCACCGTGGTGAGCACCCCGGCCCGGCGATTGACTACCCGCGAGACGAGCAAAAAAAGGCACATCAGCGCCAGGACGCTCACCAGCACGATGGGCAGCCGCATCCCCCACTCCGGCGCGCTGGACAGCGCCATCTCCGAGGCCGGGGCGCCGTCTCGGTTCAGGCCGAGGGAGGCCATCCCCAGGGCCTGCAGCCAGAAGGTCAGCACCGGCTTGGACTTGAACACCTCGTCTTGCCAGAAGGTGGTGAGGTAGTCGTCGCGCTGCAGCATGGAGCGCGCCACCTCGCCGTAGTGGGTCTCCCAGGGATCCCACAGCCCGTAGGAGCCGGCGAAAGGGACATACAGCAAAAGACACAGCCCCAGCAGGCCCCAGGCCACCCGGCGATCCACGGGACGCAGGCCGGGGGGCTCGGGCCGGGGGGCTCCAGTGTCGGCGAGGGGATCTTTCACGGAGCAGACGCTAGGGCCACTGCCGGCTCGCTGTCAAGTCGTCTGGAAGCCGTTCGGAAGCCGTTCGGAAGCCGTTCGGACGTCGCGGCGGGTTTCGCCCGAGGGGGCCCGTGTTGGGAGGGGGGGCTACGGCACCACGCAGGCGCCGTCGACGCAGGAGAAGCCGTCGCCCTGGCGACAGTCGGCGCTGCTGGCGCAGCTCGCCAGACAGGTGCCCACCAGGCTCTCGTCGCTGCAGGCCGCAGCGCCGCCGCCGCAGTCGGTGTTGCCGTTGGCCGGATCACAGCCCGGCAGGTAGCACAGGCCGCCTGGCACGTCGGTGTCACAGAAGCCGCCCTGGGGGCAGTCCGCCGCCTCGGCGCAGGTGTCGCCCCAGCTCGCCGCGGCGGTGTAGCAGCGGCCGGTGGTGGTGTCGCAGCTATCGCCGGTGGAGGCGCCGGTGCAGTCGGCCGCGCTCTGGCACCCCGTGCCCGTGCGCACGTGCTGGGTGCGGCACAGCCCCACCGCCACGTCGTCGGTGTCCAGGTTGGGATCGTTTTCGGCGAACAGGACGTTGGCGCACACCTGCTGCGGGCCGCAGTCCGCCGAGGTCAGACAAAAGCCGCTGCAGTAGGTGTTGGTGGGACTGCCCCCCTGCTCGGAGCCGAAGTCGATATCGAAGCAGAAGCCGTTGCGGCACCGGTTCTCCTGGGCTTCGGGATCGCAGGCCTCGCCGTTTTCCTTGATGGCGGTGCAGCGGAAGGTGCTGGCGTCGGCGACCTCCACGCAGGCCTCACCGCTTTGGCAGTCACCCACGCCGTTGGTGCTGCAGTCCACCCCCGTGGCGTCCTGGGCCACGGCGGTGTCGCAGATCCGCGTGTCGCTGTGGAAGCTCAAAAGCAGGCAGCCCTCGCCCGCGCCGGCGTCGCAGTTCGCGTCGGTGGTGCAGGGGGTGGGGGACGTCTCGAACAGCTCCGAGCCCGGGTAGCAGACGGTGAGGAAGGCGGTCTCCCCGTTGGGGAAGTCCTGGTCCAGCTCGACGCAGTAGGCGCCGGTCTGGCAGTCGCCGTCGGTGCGGCAGCCCTGGGCGCAAAAGCCCGGGTCCGGCTTGGGCGCGCAGCGGCTGGGGAAGTTGTCGCGCTGCACGCAGACCTCGTTGGTGGGGCAGTCCACATCCGCCACGCAGGGGTCGCCGTTGGCGGTCCACTGCGCCTGGGGCTGCAGGCAGAGCGTGCCGTGGTTGCAGTGCTGGCCGAACTTTTCGGACTGCTCGCAGGCGTCGCCGGGGTTGCCGTAGCCGGCCACCTCGGGCTCGCAGCGGAACTCGAAGGTGTCGCCGTCCACGCCGGTGAACATGAACGGGCTGCACACCTGCCCGCTGGGGCACTCGTTGTCCACGCCCGGGATCTGCACGTCCAGCTCCGGGTCGCCGGTGGCCTCGATGTAGCCGCACAGCGCACCGGCGCACATCCCGCCGCCCGACAGCACGCTGGTGCCGGTGGACACCGCCAGCGGCCCCGAGCACTCCATGTCCGTCGGGCAGGTGTTGGTGGCGTTGTCCGGATCGCAGGCCTCGGTGCAGCGCCGGGCCAAACAGCTCCCAAACAGCCAGCCCGGGGCTTCGCACTGGTACTCGTAGGGGTCCGCGTGATCGTCGCACTGCTGGCCGGCGGCCAGGTTGTTGTTGCCTGCCATCTGGGTCACGCAGTGGCCGCGGAAGGTCTCCCCCGCCGGGGTGGTGGCCGCGTCGTTCCAGGTGAGCACGCAGGCCTCGCCCGCCGGGCAGGGCGAGTCGCTCGCCTCGCCGCAGGGCTGGAGGCTGCCGGGCAGGCAGGTGGCGATGTAGTCCCCGAAGGGCACGGAGTTGCACCCCATGGCGATGCCCCCCGGCCAGGGCCCCGGGATCGTGGGGTCACAGTCGTTGTCGCCGGTGCACTGCCGCGTGGTGCAGTAGCCCGCGAGGCAGAACCCGTCGAGGCAGTCCTCGTCGGCGGTGCAGCAAGCCCCCATGGGCTGCGGCTCCTCGGGGGCCTCCCCCGTGCACCCGGTGGCCTCGCCCGCGTCCGGGGTCTGAGCGTCTGGGGTCTCGGCGTCCGGGGTCTCGGCGTCGGGCACCGTCGCGTCGAACGCGTTGTTGAGGTTGTCGTTGTTGTTCTGCTGCGAGTCGTCGTCGCTGCAGCCTCCAGCGACCAGGAGCAGCCCGGCGCTGCAGGCCAGCGCTGCCACCGCAGACCACGTGATGGACCGTCTCATGCTCAATACCCTCCTCGATGCGTTGAGCCCACTATCAAATAATTCGGCAATCCCCCTACCCATACCGGAAAGGTCGGCCCAGCACAAGCCCGGCGAGAGTCCCCTGGCTTTTATCCATAAGCTACTGGGTGTTCAGAAGGCCTCCTCCCTTCAAATTTGCGTGGACTCACTGCGCAATGGCTGCGTGCTGGCGCAACCGCTGCTGGCACGGCGCTTGCCGTTTTTTACAGTGCGGCGCGTCAAGGCCCCCCAGAGGCCTCGTTGACGTGACGCTGCTGTGGGCAACATGCAAGCGCCGCGACAATCGGCCCGTGGATTGCGGGGGCCGATAAAGCCGCTATGATTCGGCGCATGAACGACACCGTCGCCGACGGGGGTTCCCCGACGCGTCCGCTGGACGAGCTGGCCGAGCGCCTGCGGGCCGGTCACCCGGACACCGTGGTGCGTGGCGCCGCCGGCGGGGTGGCGGCCCTGGTGATGGCCCGCTCCGCCGAGGCGTGGCGGGAGCGGGGGCCCACGGTGGTGGTGTGTCGTGACGAGGCCCAGGCCCGCCAGTTGCGCGAGGAGCTGGGCGTGCTGTGGCGGCCTCCGGCGGCGTCCGACGACCCCCTGGCCCCGCCCCATACCCTGCACGTCCCCGAGATCGACGTCTCCCCCTACTCGGACCTGGCCCCGGATCGCCGCACCATCCAGGGCCGACAGGCTGCGCTGTTTCGCTGGATGCACGAGCTCGTGGGGCCCCTCACCGTGCTGTCGGTGCGCGCCCTGATGCGGCGCGTGATGCCCGCCGGGATCTACGACGGTCTTTGCGAGCTGGTGGTGCAGGGCGAGGAGCTGGACCGCGAGCGGTTCGCCGAGACCCTGGTGCGCGCCGGCTACCAGCCGCTGTCCATCGTCGAGGATCCGGGCACCTTCACGGTGCGGGGGGGAGTGGTGGACTTCTTTCCTCCGGTGTACCGGCACCCGGTGCGATTGGAGCTCGACGGGGACAAGGTGACGGCGCTGCGCCTGTACGACCCGGAGACCCAACGTACCCAGCGCGCCGTGGACCACGCCTTCGTGCATCCGGTGCGCGAGACCCTGGTCACCGCCGGCGCGGCGCCCCGCCAGCGGCTGCTGGAGATCGCCGACCGGGCCCGCCACCCCTCGTCGCGCACGCGGTTTCTGCTCGATCAGATCGAGCAGGGGGCGGACTTTTTCGGGGCCGAGTCCCTCACCAGCATCTTCCACGAGCGGCTGGAGCCGCTGTGGACCTACCTGCCGGCGGACACCCTGTTCGTGCTCGAGGAGCCCGCGGCGCTGCTGGCCGAGGCCGAGCAGACCTTTGCCGCCTACCAGCAGGACTATCAGGAGCGGCTGGCCGCGCGGCAGCTCGCGGTGGAGCCCGGCACGCTGTTCGTGCGCCCCGGCGGGCTGCGGGCCCGCCTGGAGCAGGTGCCGCGGGTGCGCCTGCAGGCCCTGGTGGACGAGGCGGCCGCGGAAGAGGCCCCGGCCCTGGTGATCCAGGCCGAGCGGCACACCCCCCTGGTCCACGAAGTGCGGCGGCTACAGGGAGAGCGGGGCCAGGAGGTGCTCGGACCGCTGGCCCGAGCCCTGCGCGAAGCCCAAGCCCAGTCCCGGCCCACCCTGGTGGTCAGCCCGGACGCCCGGACGGCCGAGCGGCTCGCGACCCTGCTTTTGCGCTACGACCTCGAGGCGCGGGTGCAGCCCCGGCGGACGGGGTACGCCCTGCCGCACGAGCTGTCGCCCGAGGACCCGGTGCGCATCCGGGTGGGACACCTGGCCCGGGGGTTTTCGCTGGCCCCTCCGGGGCCCGCGGTGTTCGCCGAAGAGGAGCTGTTCGGACCGAAGGTGCGCCGGGCCCGGGCTCGGCGCCGGGGGCTGCCCAAGCTCGGGGATCTGTCCGAGCTCGAGCCCGGCGACCTCGTGGTCCACGAGCTCCACGGGGTGGGTCGCTACGAGGGGCTGTCGCGCGAGGAGGTCGGGGGGGTGCAGGGCGACTTCATGCTGCTGAGCTACCAGGGAGAGGCCCGGCTGTACCTGCCGGTGCACCGCTTCGGGGAGGTCCACCGCTACGTGGCCGCCGAGGGGCGCTCCCCCCGGCTGGATCGGCTCGGCGGCGCGAGCTGGCAGCGCAGCCGGCGCAAGGTCGCCGACAGCGTGCGCAAGCTCGCCGAGGAGCTGCTGCAGCTCTATGCCCAGCGCGACGCCCTGTCGGGTCACGCGGTGGCGACCCCCGACGAGCTGTACCAGGCCTTCGAGGCCACCTTCCCCTTCACCGAGACCCCCGACCAGCGCGAGGCCATCGAGGCCGTGGAGGAGGATCTACAGCGCGCGCGGCCCATGGATCGGCTCGTGTGCGGCGACGTGGGCTACGGCAAGACCGAGGTGGCGCTGCGGGCGGCCATGCTCACCGTGCTCGACGGCCGGCAGGTGGCCATGCTGGCGCCCACCACGGTGCTGGTGGAGCAGCACCTGGCGACCTTCACCGAGCGACTCAGAAGCTTCCCGGTGAAGGTGGCGGGGCTGTCACGCTTTCGGCCCCGGGCGGCCCAGCAGCGCACCCTCGCGGCCCTGGCCGCCGGCGAGGTGGACATCGTGGTGGGCACCCACCGGCTGCTGTCATCAGACGTACGATTTGACCACCTCGGCCTGGTGATCGTGGACGAGGAGCAGCGCTTCGGCGTGGCTCACAAGGAGCGCCTCAAGCAGCTACGCACCCAGGTGGACGTGCTCACGCTCACCGCCACCCCCATCCCGCGGACCCTGCACATGTCGCTGCTGGGCATGCGGGACCTGTCGCTGATCACCACGCCCCCCAGCGATCGCCTCGCGGTACGCACGCACGTGTGCGTGAGCTCGCCCCAGGTGATCCGCGACGCCATCCGGCGGGAGCTGGCCCGGGGGGGGCAGGTCTACTTCGTGGTGCCCCACATCGGGGAGGCGGGCGGAGCCGGCGCGGGGGCGTCCCCCCCCGGCGCTCCACGCCCCCGCCGGTCGTTGACCCAGTGGGCCGAGCAGATCCGCGAGCTCGTCCCAGAGGCCCGGGTGGCCGAAGCCCACGGCCAGCTCGACGATCGGGCCCTCGAGCGGGTGATGGCGGAGTTCGTGGCGGGGCGCCACGACGTGCTCGTGTGCACCTCGCTGGTGGAGTCGGGGCTCGACATCTCGCGGGCCAACACGATGTTCATCCAGGACGCCGACCGCTTCGGCCTGGCCCAGCTCTATCAGCTCCGGGGCCGCATCGGCCGGGGCCGGGACCGGGCCTACTGCCTGCTCATGGTCTCGTCGCTTTCGGCCATCACCCCCGAGGCGCGTCAGCGGCTGGAGGCGCTGCAGCGTTTCTCGGAGTTGGGGGCGGGCTTCAACCTCGCCTCCACGGACCTGGAGATCCGGGGCACGGGCGATCTGCTGGGGGGCAAGCAGTCCGGCAACATTGCCTCGGTGGGCTTCGAGGAGTACTCGCGCATCATGGAGGAGGCCGTGGCCGAGCTGCGCGGCGAGCCGCTGCAGCGCGCCGAGGATCCGGATCTGGTCAGTGACGTGCCCAGCTTCATCCCCGACGACTACGTGGAGGAGCCCGCCCACCGGCTGCATTTCTACCGACGGCTGGCAGACGTGGAGTCCGAGGCCGACGCCCAGGGCTTGCTCGAAGAGATGGCCGACCGGTTCGGCGCCCCCCCCCCGGAGCTGCCGCTGCTGGCGGATCTGATGGTGGTCAAGGCCCTGGCGCGTCGCCTCGCGGCCCGCGCCGTGGAGCTCACGGGGGGGCGGTTGACCCTCGTGCTCGATCAGCGCACCCGGTTGGATCCGGGCTTCGTGCGGGACCTGGTCTCCCCGCGCAACAGCCGCTGGCGCTTTACCCCCGACCACCGATTGATCAGGAATCTCGGGGCTGACCAGCCCGCAAAGCGGCTGAGCGAGGCCAAAAACTGCTTGCACAGCCTGATGGCGGGTGTTAGGTAAAGTATCCTGAAATTAACGGCTTTGCCAAGCACACCGTCGGCTCGCCCCCCCGGGTCCCGCCTAGCGCGCGCCCTCGCCGGGGAGACCGACAACCAGCGAGGATCGCAGCCATGCATCGAAGCACAGTTTTTGGACTGGCCCTGGCCGCAGTGTTGGTCCTGGGGAGCATCGCCGCCTGCGAGAAGACCCCCCAGCAACCTCCCGAGGGGCCCGCCACCAAGAAGCGCCAGTCGGCGAAGCAAAAAGGGTCTCCCAAGCTCAGCCCCGAAGAGCGCAAGGTGGTGCTGGCCAAGGTCAACGGCAAGACGATCACCAAGGGCGAGTTCCACGATCGAATCCACCGCCAGAGCGTATTCAACCGGCGCCGCTACACCAAGCTCGAGCGGAAGAAAAAGTATCTCGAGCGGGAGTTCATCATGCCGGTGCTCGAGTACGCCGAGGCCGAAAAGCGGGGCCTGCGCAAGGACCCCTATGTGCAGCGGACGCTCAAGAACCTGATGGTCTCCAAGCTCATGCGGAAGCTGCGGTCGGAGTTCAAGACCGACGAGCCCACCGATCCGGAGCTCAAGGCCTTTTACAAGAAGCACCAGGACGACTACAACCAGCCGGAGCTGGTGCGCGTTAGCCACATCCTGGTCAAGACCAAGGCCGAAGCCGACAAGCTGCTGGCCGACGCCAAGGGCAAGAGTCGGGTGCAGTTCCGCCGCCTGGTGCAGAAGCACTCGGTGGACGAGGCCACCAAGAACCGGGCGGGGGATCTGCGCTACTTCGACCAAAAAGGCAACGTGCGCGGCATGGCCAGCGCCTCGCTGGGAAAGGTGCCTCAGCCCATCGTCGAGGCGGTGTGGAAGATCAAGAAGCCCGGCACCGTGGTGGGGCCGGTGAAGACCGCCAAGGGCTACCACGTGATCTACTTCACCGGGCGTCGGCCGGCGCGCAAGCGCACCTACGCCCAGGCCCGGCTGCACGTGAAAAAACGCGTGATGCGCGATAAGTGGCAGGCCAAGAAGAAGGCCTTCATCGACAAGCTCAAAAAGAAGTTCCAGGTCAAGTTGCCGCCCAAGGACGTGCTCGAAAAGCGTCTCGGGCTGGTGAAGGTGGACCTGACGGCCCCGTCGCCCCGGCGTGGACACCACCGCCGGCGCCGGGGACGGATGAATCCGCACCGCGGCCATCACGGCCGGCGGGGGCGTTAGAGGCAGCGGCGCGAGGCGCCCCCACGTGCACGGAGGACTAGACGAATGAACACGAACAGCCTGAAAAAGACCTGGCCCTGGGCTGCCGGCGCCGCGGTGGTGGCCCTGGGGATGCTCACCACGACGCTGCTTTCCGCCCAGGGCATGGCGCCGCGCAAGGCCGTGCGTCCGGCGGCGGGCATGGCGGCCCAGAAGCCGGCCATGGCCGCGCCCATGGCGGCGGCGGGCATGGCGGCCGGCAAGGCCACCGAAAAGGCTCCGCTCATTGCGGAAAAGGACAAGAAGCTCGAGCTGGCCCGGGTGGGGGACGTGACCATCACCGTGGAGCAGCTCGCCCACCGCATCAACCGCATGTCGCGCTATGTCCGCGGGCGCTACCAGAGCCTCGAGAAGAAGCGCAAGCTGCTCGACTCCATGGTGGAGTTCGAGGTGCTGGCCAAGGAGGCCGCCCGGCGGGGCTTTGCCGACAACCCCGACGTGGTGCGGATGTTGCGGCAGGTGATGATCCAGCGGCTGCGCCAGCGCGTGGTGGAGCAGAAGGTCAAGCGCTCGGACATCAGCCAACAGGACGTGAAGGCCTACTACGAGAAGCACGAGCGCCAGTACAACAAGCCCGAGACCGTGCGGGTTTCGCACATCCTGGTCAAGGACGAGGACGCCGCCAAGCGGGTGCTGGTGCAGGTCAAGAAAAAGGGCAACGACCCGCGAGCCTTCCGGGCCCTGGTTCAGAAATACTCGCTGGACAAGGCCACCAAGCGTCGGGCCGGAGACTTGCGATACTTCACCCGCCAGGACAAGCGGGTGCCCAAGCCCGTCATCGAGGCGGCCTTCAAGCTGAAAAAGCGCGGCGAGGTGGGCGGCCCGGTCAAGAGCGCGCGCGGCTGGCACGTGATCAAGCTCACCCACCGCCGCAAGGAGATCCACCGCAAGGTGGACGACCCCAAGGTCAAGCAGCAGATCGTCACCCGCATCCTGCGCGAGCGCCGGCGCGAGGCCCTCAACGCCTACAAGAGCAAGCTGCGTAAGGAGGCGAAGGTGAAGATCTTCGAGGATCGCCTCGCCGACGTGAAGATCGACACCACCGTGCAACGCCGGCGTCGGGGCTGGCGGGGCCGGGGGCAGATGCGGCGAGGCCGCCAGGGCCGGCGCCTGAGGCGCAACCGTCGGCGGCGCCTGCGGCGGGGGAAGCACAAGGGCAAGCGCCGGGGTCGGGGTCGCCGGGGTCGCGGAAAGCGCCGCCCCGCCCCCATGCCCACGCCCATGCAGTAGCCGGGCCTTTTTCCGCTGGGCAACGGCTCGCCCTTTTCCCGCGTCCAATCCTCAGTGCTTGGCGATCCGCGCGCCGCAGCGCCGGCTCCGGACCCCGGGGCGCGCGCGACGGCGCGAAGCGAGGTGCCGTGAACAAAGGCTCGATGATCCCTGCTCGCGAATCCACCCTGGTGAAGGCTCGGCACCGCTCGCGGAGCCGAGCCGCGTTGGGAAGAGAACCGGACCGTTTGCGAAGTGGTTTTTCTCGAACGCTGCTCGGGGTCGGGTTGGGGTGTCTCCTGGCGGTGTGGCTCGGCGGGGCCGCTCCGGCCCGGGCGGAGATCGTCGAGCGCATCGTCGCGGTGGTCAACAAGCGGATCATCTTGCTGTCCGAGCTGCAGGCGCGGGTGCGAGAATATCTGCCCAAGCTCTCCCAGATCCGGGATCCCCAGGCGCGGGCGCAGCAGTACAAGCGGCTCCAGCGGGCGGAGCTCAAAAAGCTCGTCGACGCCATCCTCATCGAGCAAGAGGGAAAGAAGCGCAAGCTCAGCGTGTCCCGGGCCGAGGTGGAGAAGGCCATCGGCACGGTGCTGCGGCAAAACAAGCTCACCCGCCCCGAGCTCGTCGCCACCCTGGCCCAACAGGGGTATTCCTTTTCCGCCTACCGCGACGATCTGCGCAAGCAGATCCTGCGGCTCAAGACCATCAACCTCGCGGTGCGCTCGCGCATCAACGTGTCGTGGGACGAAGTCCGCGCCCACTATCAAAAGAGCGTCGCCCGGATGGGCGTGGGGCTCAAGCTCAAGGTCAGCCAGATCTTCTTGCGAGTGGATCGAGGTCGCGGTGGGCGCTACGACCAGGCGGCCCAGCTACGGCGCGCCCGGCGCTTCATCGCGCGCCTGCGGGCCAAGCAGGTCTCCTTTGCCAAGCTGGCCCGTCAGGAGTCCGACGATCCGGAGACCCGCGAAAAAGGCGGGGCGCTGGGCTATGTCGAGAGGGGCGCGCTGCCCCCCCCCGTGGAGACGGCGGTGTTTGCGGTGACCGGAGAGGACGAGATTGTGGGACCGGTGATCACGGACGCGGGGATCTACCTGATCTACGTCCACGACCGCAAGGAGTCCGAGGCGCTGCCCTTCGAGAAGATCAAGCGGCGGCTCAAGGCCCGCCTGTACAACGTACGCGCGGCGAAGCGCACCGCTGCCTGGGTCAAGTCGCTGCGACAGCAGGCCCTCATCGACATCCGGTTGTAGCCCCGGTTGGCGCCCCCACCGGCCGCGGGGCTCCCGAGGCCCGGAGCGGCTGCCATCGGGCCCCTTGACTCCACCGGGGTTCCTCCCGATAGTTGGCACGGTCGCATACGGAGGAAGGCATTGACCTCGCAAGCGGGCCGGCGGGCGCAGCAGCGTTTCGACATCCAGATGGCGGTTCGGGTGACCTACCAGGGCCAGCGCCTCGAGACCATGACGCGCAACGTCTCTCTGGGAGGGATGTACCTGGAACAGACGGAGGAGCTCGCGGCCGACGCGCTCCCCTTTGGCGCCCTCGTCCAGCTTCGCTTCACCCTTCCGGTGCTGGGCGAGGCGGTGACGGTGGACGCCCATGTGCGGTGGGTGCAGCCCGGCGACGGCGTGGGGGTACAGTTCGCCGGGCTGCGGGCCCGGGAGGTGTGGGCCTTGCAGAAGCTGTTTTCCGAGCACCGCGCCGACGCCAGCGACGGTTGATCCCTTCCTCCCGTGATCCCGGAGATCGCCGGCCCCTCGCCGGGACGGGCGGCGAGTCGTGGCGGCCTCCGCTCATCCCCCGGGCCTTTTCGGTGACCGGGCCGAGCAGGGGTCCCGGCTATCGCCCCGGCCGGGCTGCTATTTGCCCCTCTTTGTTTTCGTGATACAAACCATTCGTGGATCAGGTGTAAAAAACCCTGTTTCCAAAATGACAAATGTCTGCGGCTTCGAAAGAGTTCCACCCGGTCCTATCCGCCCACCTGGATGGCATCTACAACTTCGCATACCGCGTGACCAACTCGGTGGAGCGCGCCGAAGAGGTGACGCGGGAGGTGTTACTGCGGGCCTACGCGGGGCGCAAGAAGCTACCCAAGGAAAAGCACGTAGGTCCTTGGCTGCTCAAGATCGCCGTGCACGTGGTGAGCCAGGCGGATCCCGGCCCGCGGATGACCTTCGAGCACCTCGACGACACCATCCGCGGGGATCCCACCCAGGTCACCCGGACGGGCACCCTCACCGATCCCGAGCGCCAGTTTCTGCTCTGGGAGCTCAAGCAGGGCTGCATGACCGCCGTGCTCGGCTGTCTCAGTGGCGGTGAGCGCATGGCCTTCGTGGTCACCGAGATGATGGGGCTGCCCACCGACGAGGCCGCCGCCACCCTCGGCATCACCGCCGCGGCCCTCAAGGTCCGGCTGTCGCGGGCCCGCAAGAAGATCGTGAACTACCTCGCCCCGCGCTGCGAGCACGTGCACCCCGCCAATCCCTGCCGCTGCCCCTCGCGGCTCGGCGTGGCCCTGCGCAAGGGGTTCATTCAAGATCTCTCCCACCGCGAGGTCAGCTTGCGCAAGATGCCGCCCGAGGCCCTCAAGCCCTCGGCGCCCCTGCGCGACGTGCTGACGATCTACCAGCAGCTCCCCGCTCCCACCGGGCTGTCCGCGGTCCGCGAGCGGCTGGAGGCAGAGCTGCTCGGTGGCGAGTGGGATCGGCGGTTGCGGGGCCGCAAGTAGCCCAAAGAGAGCCTTGCTTTCGGGGCAGTCGGTCAGGGCCCCGGGGACCGAAATCACGCGGCGGTTGTTTTTTTCGCACCGCCGGGGGGCGGGTCGCCGAAGACCGGGGCATGACCTTGACATCGCATGCGTCCTCCGATCTGAGCTGGCGGCCTCGCTCCGGCCTGGGCCGGGCCCTGCAGGGGCTGCTCGGCTGGCTGTACCCACCCCGCTGTGCGGCCTGTGATCGGGCCCTGCTTCCACACGAGCCCGGGCTGTGCGAGCCCTGTGGCGTCACCCTCGAGCCGCGGCGCGGCCCCTGCTGCCCGGCCTGCGGTGCCGCGGGACCGGTCGGGCGCTGCCCGGCGTGCCGCGCGGCGCCCCCGCCGTGGGGGGAGCTGCGCTGGGGGTATGGCTATGGCGGCGCCCTGGCCGGAATCCTGCGCCGGTTCAAGTACGGCCGGCGAATGGAGCTGGCCGCTCCCCTCGCTGCGCTGCTCGTGCCGCTGCTGCCACCGCCTCCAGCGGTCCTCGTGCCGGTGCCCTCCTCCCGGCGGGCGCTGCGAGCGCGGGGCTTCGATGCCATGGGCGAGATCCTGCGGCTGGCGGTGCGCGCCGCCGGGGGAAAGCACCAGCGCTTGGCGCTTCTTCGCCGGGTGGATCACCGGCCGGCCCAGGCGAGCCTCGGGCCCGCCGCCCGCCGGGCCTTGACCGCCGAGGCCTTCCGGCTGGCGCGGGCCACGCCCGCGGCCGAGGCCCGGGTGTACCTGCTCGACGACGTGGTGACCACCGGGGCCACGCTGCGCGCGGCCGCCGACGCCCTGCGGGTGGCAGGCGTTTCCACCGTGGCGGCCATCGCCCTGGCCCGGGCGAACCCGCCGGGAGCGGCGCTCAACGGATCCTGAGGACCACGGGCATCCAGGTGAGCGTTCGCTCGCCTCGCCAGGCGCGCAGGGCGAGCAACAGCGCCCGCAGCTTCGGAACCCGGCCGGAGGGAAACAGCCTCAGCAGGGTCTGGGTGATCGCCTGGCCGCGGACGTTCGTGGCCCCCAGGCTCTCTTGCAGCCGCTCGATCCAGGTCCGGGGTCGGGGATAGACCGCGGTCTTGGCCGAGGCGGGGAGCTTGGCGAGCCCCTTGGCATCGGCCACGGCCTCCAGCAGGCCCCCGCGCCGGTCCACGAGCTTGTGCGCGATGGCGGCCTTGCCGCTCCAGATGCGGCCCTGGGCCACCTCGCGCACCTGTGCGGCGCTCAGCGGCCGTCCGCTGGCGACGCGCTGGACGAACTGCCGATAGGTGCGCGCCATGTGCTGCTTTATCACCTGGCGTTCCTGCTCGGTCCAGGGGCGGCCGAGGTTGAACAGGTCGGCCCGCGCCCCGCGGGTGAGCACCTCGCTGTGGACCCCGATCTTTTCGAACAGGCCCGCCAGGGACAGCTTGCCGCCGATGACTCCGATGGAGCCGGTGATGGTGGCGGGCTGGGCATAGATCCGCCGCGCCGCCGAAACGATGTAGTAGCCGCCGGACGCGGCGACGTCCCCCAGGGAGGCCACCACGGGCTTTTTTTCGGCCAAGCGCTTGACCGCCTGCCAGATCAGGTCGGAGGCCAGCGCCGAGCCCCCGCCGCTGTTGACGCGCAGCACCACGGCCTTGACCTCCGAGCGTTGCCGCAGCTCGTCGAGCACCCGCACCAGGCGAAAAGAGGACACGTGGGGGGCCGCGCCGAACCCCTTGCGCCGGGGTCCGTGGAGGATGGGCCCTTCGGCGTAGACCAAGGCCACATGCGGTGACCGGGGAGGCCGGGTCATGCGCGACGGCTTGAGCAGCTTCATGAGGCTGCGCAGGGTGCCGGTCTTCGGTTTCTTCTTGCCGTAGTTCCAGTTGATGGAGCCCGAGCCCGCCAGGCGGTGCGCGTCCGTCCGGTGCGCCGCCAGGCGGTCCACCAGCCCGAGCTTTTGGCACTGCTGGGCCGAGTGGGGGGATTGGTCGATGAGGGCCTTGACCGCCTTGGGCTCGAGCTTGCGGCGCCTGGCCACCTGCGCCACCAGGTGCGCATAGGTGTCGTCGAGCAGGGCCCCGAGCGCCTCCTTCATCTCCGCGGACATGCTCTCGCGGGTCAGCGGGTCCGCGGCGCTTTTGTATTTGCCCTCGTGCAAAAACTCCGCCTCGACCCCCAGCTTGTCCAGCAGCCCCTTGATGAAAAACGCCTGTGCCGACAGCCCCACGAGCCACAGCGAGCTCGCCTCCGACATCACGATCTCGTCCGCGGCGGTGGCCAGGTAGTACTCGCCGTTGCCCGCGTCGTCCAGGTGGGCGATGACCCGCTTGCCGGCCTTGCGCGCCAGCGCGATGGCCTGGCGCAGCTCGGTGAGCTGGGCCCAGCCGGTGTCGAGGCTGGAGATCCGGAGCACGATCTTGTCCACTTTCTTGCTCTGACGTGCCTGGCGCAGCCGGCGCAGCTGCTTGCGGAGGCTGTCGACGTCTGGCCCGAAGGCGAGCCCGGGGTCCCCGGTCTCGGTGAGCTCCCCGTGTAGCGTCAGCACCACCACGTCGGCGGCCTCGGGGCTCCGGGAGGTCTCGGGTTCGTCGCGGGTGGGGATCGGACAGCCGAGGGCCGTCATCCCCAGCGCCACGGTCAGGGCCAGCATCGCGGACTGGCCGTGTGAAGCGGACTGGTTCGGAGCGGGTTTCATCCTAGGGTCACCTCGTAGCGCGCTCCTGGCGCGTTTCCTGTTCGGGCTCACCGCCGGTGGCGCTACGGACGCGCGGGCGGGGGCTCACGCACCGGCTTGGGGGGTCGACTCATGGCTCGCCGCGCTGGGCTGGGAGCGTTCATGGTCCCCTCCGCGGAGCGTCGGGGTGGGGGCTCGCGGACCCGCGGGGAGGTGGGCTCCATGGGGCGCGCGGGCGTCATCGCTGGCTCCCGCCGGGGTGGGGGCTCGCGGACCCGGGGGGAGCGAGGCTCCATGGGCCGCGCGGGCGCCATGGGCCGTCCGGGTGCCATGGCGGGCTCGTCGTCGAGTCGGTCGCGAAGCTGCTGGATGTTTTGTTTGGCCAGCACCGAGCGGCGCCCCGACGGGTGGGCCTTGAGGTAGCGCTCGTAGTAGGTCACCGCCTGGCGGGCCCGACCGCCGCGCTGGTAGGCCTCGGCCAGGCCGATGAGCGCTTCGCCGTAGGCGCCCGAGACCGCCAACGCCTTGCGAAAGTAGCGCACCGCCGCGCTCATCCGTCGCTGATCCAGCGAGGCGTAACCCAGCCCCGTGAGCGCCTCCACCCCGGAGGGGCGCTTGTCCAACGCCTTTTGATACAGCAGGCGGGCCTTGGCCTGGTTGCCGCTGTAGGAGTACCGCTCGGCTCGTCGTACCAGGTCGTCGTAGCTTCCATCGGCCACCTCGGAGTCGGACGGTCGGGGGCGGGCCCGCCGCCGGTCGGCGGGCGAAGCGCCGGCGTCCGCGAAGGCCGGCGCTCCACCGTCCGCCTCCCCGGGCGCCCCGGCGTCGGTCGCCGGCGCCCGCACCGCCACCACTTTCTTTTCGGCCTGGAGGCGATCGAGCAGCCGCTGGGCGCGCTGGTGGGCCGGGTTGCGGGAGGTGATGCTACGCAGCACGGTGACCGCCTCGGCGCGTCGTCCTCGGCGCAGATACACCCGCGCCAAACGGAGCTGGGCGCGAAAAAACGGCTTGCCGGTGCGGCGGTTCGACAGCTCGATGGCGCGTCGCAGCCGCTTTTGGGCGGTTTGGTCGTCTTTTCGATCGTAGGCAAGCATGGCGAAGGTGTACTGCAGCTCCGGGTCGTCTTCGCCCAGGGAGCGGGCGGCGGCCAGGAGCTTGCGTACCTTGGCCGGGGGAGCGCCGGCTACCCGGCTGGCTTCGGCCAGGGCCCGTTTGGTTTTGAGGTTGGCCATCAGGCCATGGGCCTCGCGGGCATAGGCCAGCGCGCGGTCGGCTTTCTTTTTTGCCCCAGCCCGCAACCGCTTGGCCCGGGCCCGCAGGGCCGCCGGGTCACCGGGCGGGTCCGTGGGTCGGCGGTCCTTTGCCTCGGAGTGCTTCGCTTCGGTCTCCAGCCGTTGGGCGTCGTCTTTCAGGTACTGGGCCCAGGCCGCCAGGATCTCGGCCTGGGTCGCCCGGGCGTTGGCGCGGAGCCGAGGGGAGACCTCGTCGGCCGGGCGGCGATGCAGGCGCTCGAGCTGCTCGAGGGCTCGGCGAAAGGCCGCCTCGTGGTCGAGGCGAAACAGGGTCCGGCCCTTGTAGTAAACGCCCTGGGTGGGGTCCTTTTCACCCGAGATGAGGCGCTGGAGGTGGTCCCACTTGGCCCACAGCGCGAACCCCCCCAACCCGGCGAGGATTCCGAGCATGGCCACCAACACCAGCCTTCGCCCCCGGCGGCTCTTGCGCAGCACCTGCTGGTCGTCCAGGTCCACCAGATCCGTGGGATCGTCCCGCTCGCGGCGAGGGCCTCGCTCCCAGGCGGCGTGGCGCCCGGTAGTAGACCCGGCCCCCTGCAGGTCTTCCGGGGCCAGCGCCGGCTCCTGCCGGGATTCGGGCATGTCCAAGCCCATGGTGTAGGGCTCGGAGGCCTCCTCCACCGGCGCTTCGGGGACGCCGCCGGGTTCCTGGCGGGCCGGTTCCGAGGCGGGCTCCGGGGCGCCGGCTCCCGGCACTGGCGTGTCTCGCGCCACTGGCGGCTCGGGAGCGGGCTTTGCCAGGGGCTCCCGAGAATCCAGCGGGTCGCGGGCGCCCGCCTCCTGCGCGGCCGCCCGGGCCGTGGACATGGCAGCGGAAACCTCAGCAGGGCTCGGCGTCTTTACGGGGGGAGCCTCAGCGGGGTGGGCTCGCTCTGCGGCCCGCGCCTTGTCCACCACGTCGAAGAAGGGATCCAGCTCCTTGATGGCACCCAGGCGCTCCCAGATCTTGCCGGTCCGCGAGATCTCGTCCTCGCGCGAGACCTTCTGCTCCACGATCCACTGCTGCAGGGTCGTAAGCTCGCGAAACCGGAAGATCTCTCCGGATGGCTTGCGGATCAGCCAGCGTTTCTCCGAATCGTGCTTGGGGCCGTCGCCCGCCGGGCTCTTGACGGCGGCGGGCGCTTTGGGGGGCGCCTCCGTTTCAGGGCCCTCGTGCGGCTCGGGCTGCTTGGAAAACACCTTGAAGATGAAACCGCAGGAAGTGCACTTGACCGTGATCCCTGAGGCCGAGACTCGATCATCTTCGAATTCGTAGATGGTTCCGCACTGTTCACACCGGACATCCATGGGGAGACCTATAGCGGGTGCGTCGATCGCCTGCGCGCCGAACGCCTTGGCAGCTCGGATGCGAACGTCTGCGCTGCGGGGTCAGCCATTCGATCACCGCGCGCGAGAACAAGAGAAGTAAAAACAGCGACGTTGCTCGAACCAGCGGACGGTGGATACTAGCACGCGGTCAGGGGCAAGTCCACGATGGGGAATGGCGCCGGCCCGAAGCGGGCCAAGGCGGCTGCTACAACAGCCCCTGCTCGGACAGGCTCACGAAGGTGGATCCAGCCACCACCACGTGATCGATCACGGGGATCCCCACCAGGTCGCCCACCGCCACTAAGCGGCGAGTGAGCGAGACGTCTTCGGCGCTGGGATGGGGGTCACCGCTCGGGTGGTTGTGCACCAGGATGGTGGCCGCGGCGCCCCGGCGGATCAAGGGCTGGAACACCTCTCGCGGGTGGACCTCCACCGACGTGAGGGTCCCCTCGGCCACGCGCTGGGTGTGCTCCACCCGGTGACGGGCGTCGAGCGTCAGCACCCAGAATGTCTCGCGGCGCCGCCCCGCCACCCGGCCCACGAAGAGTCGGTGTACATCGCTGGCGGTTCGCACCTGGGGCCGCGCCCCGCACTCGGCCTGCAGCACGCGCCGGCCGAGCTCTGCCGCCGCGGCGAGCTGAGCGGCCCGCACGGGGCCCACGCCGGGGATACGCGCGAGCTCCCCGGGTTCCACCGAGGCCAGCGCCCCCACCGAGCCCAGCCGGGTCAGCAGCTCGTCGGCCAGGGCGAGCACGTCGCGGCCGCGATGGCCTCGGGCCAGCACGAGCGCGAGCAGCTCCGCGTCATGGAGTCGATCCGTGCCCCGGGCAAACAATCGCTCGCGAGGGCGCTGGTCCCGGGGAAGGTCGCGCAGTCGGCCCATGGGCGCGGTGCCGTGCAACCCTGATGCCATAGCTCCGGGAGGCGCTGCTGTCCCCGGTGCTGCCCACCGGCACAACGCACTGTGCGGGGTCATTTCCGGCACTAAGCGCTCACAAAGCCAAGCGTTTAGTCAATTGTCTCGAATTGTTGAAGCGACAGGACCCGGCGCGGCGCTCTTGTCGAGGCGGATTGAGGTTCGGGTAAGACCTCAGCGGGGCCGCGGCGTTGGTAGCCGAGGGGAGCCGAGGGGAGCCCCATCACCGTCCGAAATCCGGTCACTCGCGAGCGGATCTGAGGCGGCCGCGTCCGGATTCCGGTCGGCGGCCTTGGTCCGATCCGGACGGCCCGGACGGCCCGGACGGCCCGGACGGCCCGGACGGCGACGCGCGCTTGCGGGGTGCTCATTCATCGCAATTCGGATTCGAATCCGGCCATGCTGGCTCCGAAGACGATGAAAGGGGGGGCGAAAGCGTACCGGGGGACGGTGTGGGCACACACACCGGAGGGCGGCGGGATGTCAGGGCGGAACTTTTTGATTATAAATAAAAAATTACGATATAACGGCACGGGACCAGCCGACTTTTCCCTTGACGGAGCGACGTTCTGTCTCCATTCTATTACGGTTGTTTCCGGCTCCGACGGCCACCGGGAAATCGACTTGGCGAGCGAGGTTGGATTCAACGGATTCTGTTAGCGTGTATTTTGGAGAGCGTACATGTCGAACAATCAAAAAAGGCGCTCGATCTCGGTCCGCGGGGAAGTGTATGAGCGGGTCAAAAAGTACTGCGAGGCCAAGGGAATCAGCATGAGCGCCTTCGTCGAGGACCGGATTCTCGAGCATCTCGGTGGGAGCACCGTGCAGGCCAACCCGTCGCACACCAAAGCCGAGATCGGGCAACATTTCACGTTTTAGGGCTCGCGCAAGAATAACTTCGGCATTCGGCCGCCGATCCATCAATTCTGTCTGCGTCGCTCGTCGGTTAAATACGTCAATGTATTCGACCTCCTCGCTTCTTGACAGAATTGCGCCTCGGCGCCCTCGGTGCTTCGAAGTTAGGCCCCGGTCACGAATAAGGTGTCCAGTTCAGGGCGCCGAGGCGCCC
>CAYFWA010000014.1:18089-25710 GCA_964346625.1 uncultured Myxococcales bacterium | reverse complement strand
CCCCAGGGCGCCCGAGGCGGCTTCTGTTCTCGCCCACTCAACCTCAGTGGCGCCGTTGAGATGCCGCCACGCCCTCCCAGGCACCCGAGGCGGCTTCAGTACTCGACGGGGTCGGCTCCGGGGTCGGCTCCGGGGTCGGCTCCGGGGTCGGCTCCGGGGTCGGCTCCGTGGTATACTTCGTGACATGGTAAGCCCTGCTCGAAGCCCGGAGTCTCCGGCACCGGATCTCACCGCCATTGATCAGCGGGTGTATTTTCACGAGGTTCCCTGGTCGCATTACGAGGTCATCCTCGCGCTTCGAGGAGACGCCCCGGTGCCCCGGATCGCTTATCTCGAAGGAGTGCTCGAGCTCATGAGCCCCTCCCGTCAGCATGAGCTGATCAAGTCCATCCTCGGCCAACTGGTGGAGCTCTACGCGGACGTTACGGGGCTCGATCTCTGGCCCGTGGGCTCGTGGACGGTGCGCGACGCTCGGGCCAGACGAGGGGTGGAGGCAGACGAGTGCTACACCGTCGGTGATCCGCACGGCAAGGACGCCCCCGATCTGGCCATCGAGGTGGTGTGGACGAAGGGGGGCCTGGACAAGCTCGAAATCTATCGGAAAATCGGTGTGCCAGAGGTCTGGATCTGGGAAGAACACACCATCCGGGCCCATCTCCTCAGGGGCGAGCGCTATGAGCAGGTCGAGACGAGCGCCTTGATGCCCGACCTCGACTTGAGCTTGATCGCTCGGCTGGCGACCACGAGCCCTCGCGAGGCGCGCGATACCCTCCGGGCGCGTATCGGCCAATCGTCCGACTAGACAACCACACTAGAGAACTTGGCTTCACAAAGCACCCCGGCCGAAGTATGCATGCCCTCCATGCGGGTCCTGGTTACCGGTGCGATGGGCGACCTCGGGCGGGCCGTGGTGGCGGCGCTGCTCGAGCGGGGCCATCGGGTCCGCGCGCTGGAGCTGCCGACCCTTCGCAACCGGCTCCGGATGCGGGCGCTGCGGCGGTCGATGCGGACGCTGCGGCGGTCGATGCGGACGCTGCGGCGGTCGATGCGGACGCTGCGGCGGTCGATGCGGACGGCGGTGGGGCCCGGACGGCTGGAGCCGTGCTGGGCGGACGTCCGGGAAGCCCGACAGGTGGAGGCCGCGGTGCGCGATCAGGACGCGGTGTTCCATGGCGCGGCCATCCTCGCCCCGGGATCGGAGCGCGCCCCCGAGCGCGCGCGCACCGTGAACGTGGGGGGCACCCGCCTTCTGGTGGCGGCGCTGCAGGCCGAGGGCGCCCGCCGGGCCTCGGAGGGGGTCGCGGACCGCCTGGTCTCCGGGGGGACGGCCCCGTGGTTGATCTATCCGTCCTCGGTGTCGCTGTATGGCCCCGGCCGACGGGATGGACCGCCGCGCACCGGGCAGGACCCGATTCGACCCACCGATCACTACACCCGGCACAAGGCCGAGTGCGAGGCGCTGGTGCGCCAAAGCGGCCTGCCGTATCTGATCCTGCGGGTGGGGGTGGTGCTCGAGCCCCGCACCGTTCGCGTGGATCCTGCGATCCTGCGGGCCATGCTCGCCGTGCGCCCCGAAAATCGTCTCGAGACGATCCACCCGGCCGACGTAGGACGCGCGGTGGCCAACGCCCTCGAGCGGCCTGCAGTCTGGAACCAGACCTTGACCCTGGGGGGCGGCCCCCGCTGCCGGATTCGACAGCGGGACCTGCTCGGAGTGGCCTTCGGGGCGGTGGGCCTCGGCGCCATCCCCGACGACGCTCTCGGCCGGGAGCGGTTTTACACCGACTGGCTGGACGACCAGCCGGCCGAGGCGCTGCTGGAGTTCCAACGCTTCACCTTCGATGACTTCCGCCGGGAGTCCTATCACCACTATCGCTGGCTGCGGCGGTGGGTGCGGCCCGCCGCGCCCGTGGCGCGCTGGCTGCTGCTGCGCGCGCTGGGCCCGTCTTCCCGGGGGCGCGCCGCGAAGGTGGCAGCCGACGCCGACCCCGGCGTCGGTCTCGACGCCGACGCCGACCGCGACGCCGACGCCGACCGCGACGCCGACGCCGACCGCGACGCCGACGCCGACCGCGACGCCGACCGCGACCGCGACCGCGACCGCGACCGCGACCGCGACCCAGACCCCGACCGCGACCGCGACCGCGACCGCGACCCAGACCCCGACCCCGACCCCGACCGCGACCGCGACCCAGACCCCGACCGCGACCGCGACCGCGACCGCGACCGCGACGCCGACGCCGACCGCGACCGCGACCCCGACCCCGACCCCGACATGCCGGAAGCGGGACCCGCGCCGCGATCCTCGTCGCTTGGAACCGAGACATGACCCCGACCGATATCGATCCGACCCCCGACGCGGCCACGGACGTGGACGTGGACCGCCTGCACTTCCAACCCGCGCGGCTCGGGGATCTCCGGCTTCGCAATCGGATCTGGCGCACGGCGGCCTTCGAGGGGATGTGCCAGGGCGGCGAGCCCACGGCGCCGCTGCGTGAGCACCATCGAGCCATGGCCGCCGGCGGCGTGTCCTTGACCACCGTGGCCTACTGCTCGGTGTCGCCCGAGGGCCGGACCTACGGCCACCAGCTCTGGATGCGTCCGGAGGTGGTGCCCGCCCTGCGGCAGCTCACCGACGCGGTGCACGCCGAGGGCGCCGCGGCTTCCATCCAGCTCGGCCACGCCGGCTACTTTGCGAGCAAGAAGGCCATCGGCAGCCGTCCGCTGGGTGCCTCCCGGGTCTACTGCCTCTACGGCATGAGCTACCCCCGGGTAATGCAGCAGGCCGACCTCGAAAAGACGGTGGCCGACTTCGTGCGCGCGGCGGAGCTCTCGCGGGAGGCGGGCTTCGACGCGGTGGAGCTGCACTTCGGACACGGCTACCTGATCAGCCAGTTCCTGTCGCCCTACACCAACCGGCGGACGGATCAGTGGGGCGGGGCGCTGGAAAACCGCCTGCGTCTCGCCCTGACGGTGCTGCGGCGCGTGCGGGAGGCGCTGCCGCCCGGGATGCCCGTGCTGCCCAAGGTGAACCTGGCCGACGGTTTCGAGCGTGGCCTGCAGCCCGATGAGGCGGTGGAGGCCGCGCGGCGCTACGAGGCCGAGGGCGCCACGGCGCTGGTGCTCAGCGGGGGGTTCGTGAGCAAGACGCCCTTTTACATGCTCCGCGGAAACCTGCCCACCCGGGAGATGGCCGGATCACAGTCGGAGTGGACCCACCGCGTGGGCTTGCGGCTCTTCGGGCGGGTGTTCGTGCAGGAGTATCCCTTCGAGGAGCTGTTCTTTCTGGAGGACGCCCGCCGCGTACGCGAGGCCGTCTCCTTGCCCCTGGTGCTACTGGGCGGGGTCTGCTCGCGGGACGGGCTGCGGACGGCCGCCGCCGCGGGCTTCGAGCACGTCGCCCTGGGCCGGGCCTTGATCCGCGATCCGGACTTCCCCCGCCGCCTCGAGCGCGGCGAGCTCACCGCGTCGGATTGCGATCACTGCAACCGCTGCGTCGCCGCCATGGACCGCGGCGGCGTGCGCTGCGTCTGCCGCGAGGAGGGGAGATGATCCTGGGAAGCGGTACGTTTCCGAGGTTTGCATTGTCGCGGTGAATTCGGATACGCTGATCGTGTCGGTCATTTCATCGGGCGTTTTGTCGGGCAGACCCGGCTCCGCGCGGCGTACGCTGTCGGCATGGCCGGCATGGCCGGCATGGCCGGCATGGCCGGCATGGCCGGCATGGCCGGCATGGCCGGCATAGTCGGCATGGTCAGAACCGTCAGCGCGGGCGCCCTGTCCTTGGATCCGACGTCAGGTCACCTGGGGTGCCGCGCCACTTGGGGAACGCGATGAGCACAGGCTCTCTGGTCGGTTGTGAGATCGCGGGACGCTTCCGGATCGTCGAGCCCATCGGCGAGGGGAGCGTGGGGGACGTGTATCTGGCCGAGCACGCGGTGCTCGACCGTCGCTACGCCATCAAGCTGCTCAAGCGCCACTTTCAGCGAAACCCCACGATCTCGGAGCGGTTCCGCCGGGAAGCCCTGGTGGCCAGCCGGCTCGAGCACCCGAGCATCGTGGAGATCTCCGACTTCGGGCAGACCCCCGACGGGAGGCTGTTCCTGGTGATGGAGCACCTCGACGGCCCGAGCCTCGGGGCGGTGATCGAGGCGGCGCTGCCCGCGGTGGTGCCGCTGCGGCGCTCGCTGCACCTGCTCTCCCAGATCGCCGGGGCCCTGGCCGCGGCCCACGACGCCGGCGTGATTCATCGGGATCTGAAGCCCGACAACATCGTGGTCACCCGGGGCGCAGGGGGCGAGCGCGTGAAGGTCCTCGACTTCGGCCTGGCCAAGCTGATGGTGGACGCCGACCCCCTGGTGCTCACCCGCCGGGGTCAGATGTTCGGCACGCCGCTTTACATGTCCCCCGAGCAGGCCCGGGGCGAGGAGCTGGACTCCCGCACCGACATCTACGCCTTCGGCGCCATCGCCTACGAGTTGCTGGCGGGCCGCCCGCCGTTTCTCACCGAGGCCCTGGACGAGCTGCTGATGAAGACCCAGCTCGAGATGCCACCCGCGCCCTCGTCGGTGCAACCGCTGGGCACGGCACCCATCCCGCCCGAGCTCGACGAGCTGATCCTGGCGTGCATGGCCAAGGATCGGGACCAGCGCCCGCTGCGCATCTCCGAGGTGGACACGGTGATCCGCCGCAGCCTCGAGGCGCTGCGGGCCTCGGCGGGGGCCTACGCGCGCACCGCGGAGTACGACCGGCTGGAGCTCGAGGAGCTCGAGGCCCTGGAGGCCGAGGCCCGGCGCAAGTCCCGGGGCGCGGCCTCGCTGGCGGCCTCGCGCGGTGGGTCTTCGTCCGGAGCCTCGCCGGGCACGGCCTCGGGGGCGGCTTCGCAGGCGGCTTCGCAGGCGGCTTCGCAGGCGGCTTCGCAGGCGGCTTCGCTGCACACCGCCGAAGCGGGCGTGCCGGGCGCCGCCAAGGGGGACGAACAGGATGCCAGCGCGAGGGACTGCAGCGATCCGGGGGACGCCGGCAGCCTGGCCGCCTCCATCCAGGTGACCACCATCGTGGAGCTGGATCCGTACTACTGGCGCCGCATCTGCGCTGCCGCGGTGCGGCTCGCCAAGTACCTGCAAGCGCGCGACCAGCTCGTACCGGAGGGGGTAGCGCGCCTGGAGGCGCTGGTGGACCTGGAGGCCCGCTGCGCCGGCGTCGGAAAGGAGCTCGCCGCCCCTCGCGCCGAGCTCGCGGCGGTGGAGCAGGACAACCGGGAGCGCGAGGCCCGCCTGCGCCACGCGGTGATCGACCTGAGCCTCAAGCGCAGCATGCCGTCGGGCGCAGGTCCGTCCGCGGCGTCCGCGGCGTCCGCGGCGTCCGCGGCGTCCGCGGCGTCGACGAGCGATGGCAACGGGGAGCCCGCTTCTGGCATGGATCTCGACTATCAGATCCGCGCGCTGGAGCAGCAGCTCGCCGAGACCTACCGGGAGGGTCGGCGCCGGCGCGCCGAGGTGGAGCCGCGGGTGCGCGAGCTCGAGCAGCGCGCGGAGCAGATCCAGCAGGCGCAGCTCGAGCTGGAGCTCCAGCTCCTCGAGACCTTGCGCTGCAACCGCCCGGACGCCTCCAGCGTCTCGGCCGAGATCGACGCGGCCTTCGAGCACCTCGAGCAGCTCTTGCGCGAGGTGGCCTGAGACGCGGGAGTCGGGCTCGAGCTCAGGAAAGGGTAGAGAGGATAGGGGAGAGGGAAGCGCCGGCGCGCTCGCTGCGGAGCGCGCCGGCCGATCAATCAATCCGGAGCCGGCTGGCTACGCTTGCGCCTCAGGTAGGCTGGATAGAGCGCCTTGAGGCACGTCGGGCAGATGGTGTGGGTGAGCCGGCCGGCGTCCATGTCGGCGGGCAGGGGGTCCAGCTCGTGCCAGCGGCCAGCATCGTCGCGGACCCTGCCGCAGCGGGCGCAGCACGGCACGAGGTCGACGGTGAATTGTATCATTTTGTAATTAGGCACATTTCCCATGGTGCCTCCTTTCAGCCGGATTGGGCCCGCCGCGGCGCCTTCGACCTCGGGCCTTGGCGAGCCGGTTTGTTTCGGCGGCACATGTTTAAGACGCTCGAGCCTTCGAAAGGATTCCTCGAATCTGACTCGAGTTTCGCCCTTTTTTTCGTCGCGAGAACGAGCAGAAATCGTTCACGACAAGGCGCGAGGTGGATTTTTGCGGAGGCGTACTGTAGTACGTTGAGCAAAAAATCCGCCGAGCAACGCAGTCGTGGGCGATTTCGGCCGTTCGCAGCAGGAAAAAAGGGCGAAACTCGAGTCTGAACCAGAGTAGGTCGCTGGGGGGGGGCACGTACCCGCGGGGTCGCTAGACGTTGAGCTTCCGGAAGTTTCCAGAAACAGAGTGTTTTTGCAATACTACTCGGGAGGGCGAACGGGCTCGGCGGCCAGGCGTCTCGCCTCCTCGGCGGCCTCCACCGTGGTGGACACGGCCGGCGCCACGGTCCGGGGGCGCACCAGGCCGCGCACGGCGAGGATGCTGAGGCCGATGATCACGATGCTGATTTTCCGCAGCCGCCGGACCAGCTCCATCAGGAGGCCGGTGGCCGGGTTGAACCGCAGCAGGTCGAAGATCACGGTGCTGCCGAGCTCGTTGGCGCCCATCTGGGAAGGCACGAAGAAGAACACCACGTACACCAGCAGGCTGGAGGTCTGCAGCAGCATCAGCGTGCCGAAGGCCGCGGGGTGATTGATGAGGGTGAGGATCACCCAGATCTCCACCACGGCCATGGCGCGAGCCATGAAGATCCAGCCGAAGGCGCGCCAGAAGGCGCCGGGACGTTCCCGATGGTAGTTGCGGGCCTGGGCGTCGGCCTTGCGGGCGCTGACGATGTGCTCGGACAGGTTCTTGATGGGGAGCCGCAACACGCGCAGCACCCGCATGAAGCGCTCGGCCATGCCCCAGCGCACCGCCAGGGCCAGCAGCAGCACGATGAGGGGGACCACGATGACCACCCCCACGCAGCCCCACCACAGCACCGGCGAGAGATCCAGCAGGGCCAGGGCGAAGGCGGCGCCGAGGGCGATCTGCAAGAAGTTCGTAATCAAATACAGGTAGTTGTGGAGGATCAAGGAGGAGACGATGTCCTCGCCGGGGATCTTGCCCCGCAGCATCGCTCCCTTGACCGGCTCGCCCGCCACCGAGCCCGGGGTCAGCTCGTTGACCGTGAAGCCCACCAGCCCCGCCAAAAAGAGGTCCAGCACCGTGGCGGTGGCGCGCTCGGGGTACAGCAGGTCCTTCCAGGCGCAGGCCAGGAAGAACATGGACAGCAGGCCCACCCCGAGCACGAGGCCGAAGGAGGGGCCGATGCTCCGGAGCTGCGCCCACAGCTCCCCCGGGTTGCTGTCATAGATCAAATACGACAGCAGGCCGATGCCGAGGACGAAAAAGACGATGCTGAGCTTCCGCATGCCCTGGATCTCCGCGGGGCGGGGAGGCATCCCGTACCCGCCCCGGGCCTTTGTGAGCCCGGTGCGAACAGACCTCGTCGATTAGACCTGTTCGCCCGGCCTGTCAAGCGTGAGGAGCGTGAGGAGCGTAAGGAGCGTAAGGAGCGTGAGGAGCGTGAGGAGCGTGAGGAG
>CAYFWA010000014.1:14226-17989 GCA_964346625.1 uncultured Myxococcales bacterium | reverse complement strand
CGTGAGGAGCGTGAGGAGCGTGAGGAGCGTGAGGAGCGTGAGGAGCGTGAGGAGCCCACACCGGCGACTCGAGGAATCGGCGCCGACGGTTGCGGTGGGTACGGAGCTTGCCCCGGGCCGGTGCGGCGAGTATCTTCCGCCGAACGCGGCGAGGCCGCGGCGATTGCGACGCACTTTGTGACCCGACGTAGCGCGCATGCTGTTCAACAGCATAGAATTCATCATTTTTCTTGTCGTCGTCTTCATGACGACGTGGCTGCTGGCGCGGTGGCGGCTGCTGCAGACCCTCTTTCTGCTGGCGGCGAGCTACTTTTTCTACGCCAACTGGAGCCCCTACTACCTGGTGCTCATCTGGTTCACCTCCACCGTGGACTACGTGGTGGGCGGCCAGATCCATCGCACCAGCGATCCCCGCCATCGCAAGCTGCTGCTGTCGCTGTCGCTCACCGCCGATCTCGGCGTGCTGGCGGTGTTCAAGTACTTCAACTTCTTCTCGGTGCAGGTGGCCGCGGCCCTCGAGGGGCTGGGCGTGGCCGTGGATCCGGTGCTGCTCGGCGTGGCCCTGCCGGTGGGGATCTCCTTTTTCACGTTCCAGTCGATGAGCTACACCATCGACATCTACCGGCGCCGCCTCGAGCCCTCGGTCAGCTACTGGCAGTACCTGCTGTTCGTGTCGTTTTTTCCGCAGCTCGTGGCCGGCCCCATCGTGCGGGCGTCCACCTTCCTGCCCCAGCTCAAGGTCCCCCGCAGCCTGAGCCGCGAGCAGGGCGGGTTGGCGCTGTTCCTCATCATGAGCGGCCTGGTGAAAAAGACCTGCATCGCCGACTACCTGGCGGTGAACCTGGTGGATCGGGTGTTCGAAAATCCCAACTGGTTCACCTCGGTGGAGGTGCTCACCGCGGTATATGGCTACGCCATCCAGATCTACTGTGATTTCTCCGGCTACTCCGACGTGGCCATCGGCGCCGCGCTGCTTTTGGGCTTCCGGCTGCCGGACAACTTCAATGCGCCCTACATCGCACACAATCTCAGGGACTTCTGGCGACGGTGGCACATCTCGCTGTCCACCTGGCTGCGGGACTACCTGTACATCCCGCTGGGCGGCTCGCGCCACGGGCCTGCGCGGACCTACGTGGCCCTGGCGGCCACCATGCTGCTCGGCGGCCTGTGGCACGGCGCCGCCTGGACCTTCGTGATCTGGGGCGCGCTGCACGGCGTCGCCCTGGCCCTCACGCGATTGGTGCAGCGTTGGCGCGGCAGCAGCCAGAGTCGTCGGGGGCCCTCGAGCTGGCTGGGCTACGTGGTGTCGGTCCTGTTGACCTTCCACTTCGTCTGCTTCGCGTGGATCTTCTTCAGAGCCCCCAGCTTCGATCACGCCCAGCGGATCCTGTCGCGGCTCGCGGATCTGGCCCCCGGCGCCGCCAACGTGCCGGACAAGGTGCTGTTGGCCCTGGGGGCCGCGGTGGCCATGCACCTGCTGCCCCGCCGGGGTCTGGAGTGGGTGCGGGGCCTGTTTTCCCGGATGCCCGCGCCCGTCCAGGGTGCCGTGATGGTGGGCGTGGCGGTGCTCGTCTATAACGTCGCCCAGAGCGAGGTGGTACCCTATATCTACTTCCAGTTCTGATGACCCGGCAGGACTGGACGAGCGGGCGCGGGCAGGATTCGCGTCCGGCGCGGGCAGGATTCGCGTCCGGCGCGGGCAGGATTCGCGCCCGGCGCGGGCAGGATTCGCGCCCGGCGCGGGGCAACGCCGATAACACCGGAGAAACCGCAGACACCGCAGACACCGCAGACACCGCAGACAGGATCGCGACCCCATGACCGAGCGTCCCCGCAACCAGCAGCCGCCCGAGCCTGAGCCCGAGCCCGAGCCCGAGCCGGAACCGGAACCGGAACCGGAACCGGAACCGGAGCCCGAGCCCGAGCCGAAGCCGGAGCCCGAGCCGAAGCCGGAGCCGGAACCGGAACCGGAACCGGAACCGGAACCGGAACCGGAACCGGAACCGGAACCGGTTCCGGATGACGGTGCCAGCGGGGCTCGGGTGCTGCTTTCGCGCACCGCGCTGGCGATTCTGGTGTTCGTGGTGGGGTCGGTGGGCCTGTACGCGGGCTCGCGCTGGTATCAGGGCGAGCCCGTCTCCCTGCCCACGCCCGAGTATTTCCCTAGCGGGAAGAACAAGGCGCAGCGGACCGGCCCGCTGCCCCGCGCCGCCGCGGACCGGCACCGCCCCCCGGAGCGGATCGTGACCACGGTGCAGCCCATCGAGACGCCCGACGGGGTCACCCCCCTGGCGTCCTTTTTCCAGAAGCTCTCCCGCACGGCGGCCGACGAGCCGGGCGCCGTCACGCGCATCACCCACTTCGGTGACTCGCAGATCGTGGCCGATCACATCACGTCGACCGTGCGCCGGGAGATCCAGCAGCGCTTCGGGGACGCCGGCCACGGCTTCATCTGGGTGGGGCGCTCCCGGGAGTCCTACCGCCACCAGGGGATCAAGCACTGGTCGCGGGGCTGGAAGTTCGCGGGCGTGGTCCGACCCCGCTTTCGGGACCGGCACTACGGCCTCGCCGGCATCCACGCCTACGCCACCGGCCCCGGCCCCATCGCCCGCTTCGAGACGGTGGGCTCGGGACCGGTGGGCCAGCGGGTCTCCCGCTTCGAGCTCGCCTACCACGTGGATCCGCGCGGCGGTCGCTTCGAGGTGAGCGTGGATGGCGAGGGCCAGGGCGTCATCTACACGCGCAAGGACCCCCGGCTGGCTCCCACGAGCACGTCGCCCATCCCGACCACAGGTCGATCCCGCCGCCCAGCGCCCATGGCGCCGCGGCCGGCCAGCGGTGCCGCGGACGACGCGGACGACGCGGACGACGCGGACGCAGGCGTGGCCAAGGCCGCAGACGACGCCAAAGACACGGACGAGCACGAAAATGGGGCAGGGGAGGGCGAGGGCACGGCCAAAGACGACGGCGGCCTGCCGTCCGACGCGGTCTACCGGCTCGAGGTGCCCGACGGCCCCCACCGCTTCACCGTGCGCTCCCGGGGCCACGGGGTGGTGCGGCTGTTCGGCGTGGTGCTCGAGCGCGCGGGCCCCGGCGTGGTCTACGACTCCCTCGGCCTGCTGGGGGCCCAGATGCGCGACCTGATCCGCAACGACGAGGCGCACTTCATCCGGCAGCTCCGCTGGCGCCGCCCCGACCTGGTGGTGTTCGGCTACGGCACCAACGAGGCAGACCAGAAGATCCCCGTGGCGGACTACCACGCCGACTGGAAGGCGCTGCTCGGGCGGGTCCGCAAGGCGCTGCCCGGCGTGAGCTGCCTGGTGCTGGGCCCGGTGGACAAGGTCCACCGCCGCGGCTCCCACCCCCGCATCCCGCCCCTCACCCGCGCCATGCAGAAGGTGGCCTTCGAGTCCGGGTGCGCCTTCTGGAACACCCTGAAGGCCATGGGCGGCGAGGACGCGGCCGTGCGCTGGCGCCGCGCCGGCCTGTACTGGGGCGACCTGGCCCACCTGAACCCCAAGGGCGGCGAGAAGCTCGGCGGCCTGCTCACCACCGCCCTGCTCGAGCACTACGAGGCCTGGAAGCTCCGCCGCCGCGCCGGCAGACGGCCCCGTGGTCGCGCAGCCGAGCGTTTTCGGCGTCGCGGTCGGCCGATGAAGCGCCGATCCACGGAGCGCCGATCCACGGAGCGTTGATCCACGGAGCGCCGATCCACGGAGCGCCGATCCACGGAGCGCCGATCCACGGAGCGCCGATCCACGGA
>CAYFWA010000014.1:9498-14126 GCA_964346625.1 uncultured Myxococcales bacterium | reverse complement strand
GCGCCGGTCACACCCCGGGAGAGGGAGGAGCGCCGGCCACCGGCCCTGAAAACGGTTAGGCCCCGATCACGAATTATCTGATCGTTCAGGCCGCCGATCCATCCCGGCTGGCTGCGTTGCTCATCGGTTGAATATCCCGCAATATTCGCCCTCTTCGCGCCTTGCCAGCCGGGCGCCTCGGCGCCCTGAACTGGACACCTTATTCGTGACCGGAGCCTTACGGATTCGCCAGACCAAGCACGAGACGCTCTTGCTGGCACATCACGAATGTTCCTAGTATATTTTGTTCGGGTTTGGTTCGTGCCCGATGCTTGGATACCCCCGCTCACGAGGAGTTGGCCGTGACGATTGCTGCCGCATACCTCACATCGGAGGGAGTGGTTCTAGGGGCCGACAGCGCGACCGCCGTCCACGTTCAGTCGGCGGAGGGTCCTGCAAGTGTAGCCCAGATTTTGCGTCACACCCAGAAAGTATTCGAAATCGGCGAAAATAGCAGGTTCGGAATCTGTACGTGGGGAGCGGGGTCAGTGAATGGCACGAGCCACCGCGTGCTGGTCGCCCGTCTCGACGATGCTTTGGATGATGGAGCAACAGTTGAATCCGCCGCTGCGAAACTCGTTGATCTGGTGGGCTCAGCTACCGGCGAGGAGGCATCAAAACGCGGCGAACTTGGATACTACCTGGGAGGGTATGATTCCACTGGTCGCGAACCAGCGTGCTTTCAGATTGGCTTTTCGAGAGATGGTAAAAGCAAGATCGATAAGATGGAGATAGGGCAGGCCAGGTTCTCGGGTGCCCCACAGTTTTTTACCCGGGTATTCCACGGCTATGACCCTAGGCTTCCATCTCTCGTGACTGAGATTCTAGCCAAGAAGCTGAATGATCCACCCAAGGATCTGGAAGATATCGTTCGTCAGGCCTGCGATATGGCTCCTATCAAGTCCGTGGGTTTCCAGGATCTACCCATTCGAGAGGCAATTGACTGGATTCACTCGTATCTGCACCTGACCGTAAAGGCGTTCAAATTCCAGTTCGGTGTACCAATTTGCGGGGGGCCCATTGAGGTGGCCTTCATTTCAGCGGACCGACGTTTTCGCTGGGTCTGCCATAAGCCTTTTGATTCGGCGATCCGGGAAGAGGAGGTCTGACCAATGATGGACGACACGGTAGTCATCTCCAGCAGCAATGTGGTCGCCGGACCACACTGCGAAGACTCCTCCGATGCGTTCCTTTCCGATACGCTCCTCTTGGTCCAGGACGTCAAGGAGGTTCTGGGCGAAACACTAAGGAGCGTCGGCACCGACACCGTTAGCTCAATTCACGACATACAGGCACCTGATCCTGTTGCGGACGCACCAAATCACGTGGCGGAGGATCCATTTACGAACGCTACTGTAACGGTTCCGCTCGAAACAGGGGACAAACAGCGTCTTCGGCTCCGCGCCCTTCGAAGGAAATTGCAGGATGCCGGTATGGCCAACCTAGATTGGGATGGCATTGATCAGGAGTTGCGCACCCGTAGAGGTGGTGTCGAGGATCGATAGCGGTGACACTGACATTCGCCGATTCCGGCGTGCTTATCGCTGCCGCTCGCGGCAATCATGAGGTATCTGAACAAGCGTTTGAGATCCTAGAAGATCCCAGCCGAACCTTTGCCTCCAGTGTCTTCGTACAATTGGAGGTCCTGCCCAAAGCGGTTTTCAACCAGCAGGTAAATGAAGCGCAGTTCTACGCAGGTTTTTTCGAGTTGGTCACTCACTGGGCTGGTGCCGACGATCGGCTCATGGAGCACGCGCTCAATGAGGCAAAAAGATTCGGTCTTGCCGCAATGGATGCGCTCCACGTGGCAGCAGCCGTCCAACTCGGTGCGGACGAGCTCGTTACCACGGAAAGAACATCGAAGCCAATTCACCGGACATCATCGATTAACACTCGATCCATACATCCAGAGCCAGCGGTTGAGTAGTGGTAACCGTTCAGGTGTCACGTAGGACCGAAACTGCGAGAAACGGCGAATTGGCGCCTTTCCCTGCAGCGGCGCGAAGCTGGGATGATTGGGGGTGAGCCCCGAAAAACCGCGCTTTTTCGGGGCGAGGGGGGGATGGGACATCCCCCTGAACGTGTACGAGTGGTGTTGATAGAGGTGGCGTGATACGGGTAGCGGGTTACGGAAACCGGGGTGGGCATGGCGAGACGTTGCCGTACCGATGGCGGTGGCGGTTTGGTGGGGAGAGAGGGAGCGTGGCGAAGGGGTGACGGTGAGGCGCCGGGGCTGCTCGCTAGCGCCGCCGCCGGCGGCGCTTGCCCTTGCCCTCACGCTTGAGGATGCGGAACTCCACGCGGCGGTTGATGGCGCGGTGGCGGGGGGTGAGCTCGGGCACGCGGGGGCGCTTGTAGCCGTAGCCCTTGGCGATGAGTCGGGCGGGGTCGATGCCCTGGGAGATGAGGTAGTCGCGCACCGCCTCGGCCCGGCGCTGGGACAGGCGCAGGTTGCGCCGGTAGCCGCCGCGGCGATCGGTGTGGCCCTCCACGCGGATCTTCTTGATCTCCGGGTGCTCGTGGAGCACCTCGGCGATCTCGTCGAGGATCTGCAGGGAGTCGGGGCGGATGGAGGCCTTGGCGTAGGCGAAGTGGATCTTCTTGCGGATCCGCAGCCGCCGCTTGGTGATGACCACCACCTTGCGCTTGGGCCGCTCCGAGAGCTTGAACTCCACGGTCTGCTTGGAGCCCGCCTTCACCACGAAGGCGTCGTAGCGCGAGAAGTAGCCCTCAGACGAGGCCTTGACCTTGTAGGCGCCGGGTTTGAGATTGAGGCTGAAGGTGCCGTCACCGCCGACCTCGACCTTCTTCTCCTCGGTGCCCTCCACCTCCACGGTGCCCGACAGGGCCTTGCCCTTCTTGTCGGTCATCGTGCCCACCACCGCGCCGGTCTTGGGTTTCTCGCGCACCAGCTTCACGTCGAGGGTGGTGGTCTTCTCCGGCTCCACCTTGGCGGTGCCGCGCCAGGTCTTGTAGTCCTCGTGGCGCACCTCCATCTTCACCTCACCCTTCTCGAGGCGGTAGGAGGTGTAGCTGCCGTCCTCGGCCGTGGCCAGGTCGCTGACCGCCTGGCCGGGGAAGGTGATGATGGCCTGAGCGATGGGGGCGTTGGTCTTGGCGTCCTTGACCAGCCCGGCGATGCGACCCTCGGTGGGATCGGGCTCTGTGACCTTGGTGACCTTCTCGACCTTGACCTTGGTCTTGACGATGGTCTTGGTCTTGGCCGTCCAGTTGAACGCGTAGGCGGCGTGGAAGAAGAAGTTCCACGGGGGCAGCGGCGGGCCGTGGGCGAAGCCCTGGTGGCTGACGGCCACGTCGACCCCGGCGTCCACGATGAGGCCGGCGATGGGCCGGAAGCGTACGCCCAGCACCACGCGCGAGGAGATGCGGCCGTCCACGTTGTAGTCCCGCGCGGAGTCGTCGAACTCGGGCCACGCCTGGATGATCTTGGAGGGGCTGTTGGTGGCCACGTCCATCTGGAACTCCACGATGGGGTTGAACAGGCCGCCGAGGTAGGGGATGGGGGCGTCGATGCCCAGCGACCACCGGAACCGGGAGTGGTTGAGCCCCAGGGCGAACTGCTGCACCAGGAAGGCGTGGTGCTTCTCGGAGGTCTCGTTCTCGTCGGGGGTGTAGGCCGCCGGGTCGTCGCCCAGCACGTGGTGGGAGCGGTCGTAGATGTACCCCAGGTTCAGGTGGAATCGCAGGGGCACCTTCTTGGCCAGCTTGCGCACGTCGAACGACATCATGGCGGAAAAGAAGACGTTGGTCGCCGCCCCGTTGGGGTTGATGTCCCCGTAGGAGTTCAGGAACTTCACCCCGAGGGTGCCCCCGATGGAGAGGGCCGGGATCACCGGGTAGAACCCCTTGAGGCCCAGCAGCCAGTCGCCCAGGGCCATCTGCACCGCCGGCTCCTGGGTGGGCTCCAGGTGTTTGCGCTCGTTGATGTTCGAGGAGGAAAACAGCGCGGCATACACCTCCAGGTATTTCCAGGGCGTGAAGCCCATGGTGACCGCCCCCTGGAAGCGGCTGTTGGTCTCGTTGGGGCAGCCGCTTCGGCTATCGGAGCAGCCCGGCCAGTTGGCCACGATGAACTCGTCGTGGGTGAAGTACTCGGCGTGGATGCC
This sequence comes from uncultured Myxococcales bacterium, assembly GCA_964346625.1. GTDB lineage: Bacteria > Myxococcota_A > Polyangia > HGW-17 > JAJRWW01 > CAYFWA01. Next base: position 9,960 of record CAYFWA010000014.1, on the reverse strand, counting down.
CACGCGCAGATCCCAGGTCTTCCCCGCGCTGGCGGTCCAGGTGCGAAAAAGCCCGGCGCCGCCGTCGAGGGTGGGGGCGTCGAATCGGATCCGGTCTTCGGTGGACCACTTCGCCCGGGCCTGGGTTGGAACCAGGACCGCGGCGGCGAGGGCAAGCAGCGCGACACGGGGGATAGCCTTCATCGATTCCTCCATTCCGTCGAAGAACCGCGGCGAGCGGAGACGGATACACGAAATAACTCAACGAAACGGCACGCATCCCAGATTGTTGATGGGCCGGATGATAGTGGAGTCGTTTCCGAGCGTCAACTCAAGGGGATCGAGGTCAGCGCGAAAAGGGTGTTAGTGCGGAGAGGGTCGGGAGGAGGAGCGCGGAGAGGGTTGGGAGGAGGAGCGCGGAGAGGGTCGGGAGGAGGAGCGCGGAGAGGGTCGGGAGGAGGAGCGCGGAGAGGGTCGGGAGGA
>CAYFWA010000014.1:4828-9398 GCA_964346625.1 uncultured Myxococcales bacterium | reverse complement strand
GGGAGGAGGAGCGCGGAGAGGGTCGGGAGGAGGAGCGCGGAGAGGGTCGGGAGGAGGAGCGCGGGGCGATTACCATGCGGATGGACACCCCTCGGGAGACCACCACCACGGCGCCGTCCCAGCGCGCCGTCAGGGCGGTGGGGGCCTCGGGGAGCCGGTGGTGCCACCGGAGCCGGCCCTGGTGCGACAGCGCCAGGAGATGTCCGTGCGGCGAGGCCACCACCACGGACCGAGCCGTGACCACGGGTGGGGAGGGGGTGCCCTTCATCGCGCCCACCGGGAAGGTCCACCGCAAGCCGCCCTTGGCGCCCACGGCCATCAGGAGCCCCGCCCGCGTGACCAGGTACAGGTTGCCGCGGGGGCCGCGCCGGGGGAGGCTGCCGCGGCTCGCCGTGGGGGTGCGCCAGCGACGTCGTCCCTGTCGGTCGAAGGCGCTGAGCCAGTTGCTAGCGCTCACCAGCAGGGTCTGGTGGGGGGTGGGCTCGGGTTGGGTGTCGCAGGCACCGATGCGGGCCTCCCACTTGAGGCGGCCCTTGGCGCCCAGCCGGACGAGGGTCTTGCCTTTGCCGGTGCACAGCACGCAGCCTCCGCCCAGCGGCAGGGGCCGACCGGGGTGGCTCCCCCGCACCGAGGTTCGCCACTGCCAGCGCCCCCGGGCATCGAACTTGGTGACCCGGCCATCCCGGTGGGTGACGAAGACCGCGCCGCGCTCGTCCACGGCCGGGGGATGGTGGCTCGGCTTTCGAATCTGGGCGGTCTTCTGCGCGCGGAGGCGGCCATCGAGCCATTGGACCTGCCCGCGACGACTCAAGGTGACCACCCGCCCCAGGGGATCCAGCACCGGCGGCGCCACCAGCCGCCGATCCAACATGTGCCGTCTGCGGATGCGCCCCGCGCCAGAGTACTCCAGGATCTCGGAGCGCTTCCCGCTGGCGCGGCGGGTCACCAGGAAGGAGTCCACCGAGCGGCGGACCGGCCCCCAGTGGAGCTGGTTGTCGAGGCGGATCCATACGACGCGACCGCGCGGAGCGCCACGCAGGCGTCGGCGGAGCTGGTCCTGCAGCGAGTCCTCCTTGAAGGTCAGGCGGGTGGAGTCGCCCACGGCGCCGGCGGGGTGGCTGCCTCCACCGATCATCCAGCCAAGGGCCGCGATGAGGGTCACTCCGCAGAGGAAGACCATGGCGGCGGATCGCAGCCGGGCGCCTCGTTGGTGGTGGCGCGCTACGCCGTGCCCGACCGTCAGGACCGCCCCGAGATCGCTGCGGCGGTGGCCGACGCGCCTGGAGTTGGAGGAGGGAGCTCTCACGCCCGCAGTATCGGCGCCGTAGCCTGCTCGCGTCAACCACGGGGCGGCGCTGCCTCACGCCCGCAGTATCGGCGCCGTGGCCTGCTCGCGTCAACCACGGGGCGGCGCTGCCCACGTGTGCCCGCCGCGTCGCGCCCCTTTCGAGATGGCCGGCCGCGGTTCTTGTGGGCCGCAGCGGGAAATAGTATCAAGGGAGGACCTCCATGTAGAGGGACTCTCTTCAGTGGAGCCTTGCTCAAGAAAAGCTTCATATAATGTGCGGCATCTGCGGAATATTATACGACTCTATGCGCCCTGTCGATCTGGAGGTGCTGCAGCGGATGACCCGGCGGTTGGCTGCACGGGGGCCAGACGACGAGGGCACCTGGCGCGCACCGGGGATTGGGCTGGGACACCGACGGCTGGCGGTGATCGATCCCACGGCCGCCCGCCAGCCCATGGTGGCCCGGGGCGAGCGGGCGGTGCTGGTCTACAACGGGGAGATCTACAACTTCGCCGAGCTCGCTCGGGAGCTGGAGGGGGCGGGTCACCCACTGGTGACGCGGTCGGACACGGAGGTGCTCCTGTACGGCTACCTGGAGTGGGGCCCGCGGGTGCTCGAGCGCTGCAACGGGATGTTCTCCTTCGCCCTGTGGGACCCCGGTCGTCGACAGCTCCTGCTGGCCCGCGATCGTCTCGGCCAGAAGCCGCTCTACTACGCCCGGATCCGGGGCGGGCTGCTGTTCGCTTCCGAGCTCAAGGCCCTGGTGGTCCACCCGGAATTCGAATCCAGGCTGGCGCCCGAGGCGCTCCGGCGCTACCTGATCCACGAGTACGTGCCGGATCCGGACTGCGTGCTGGAGGGGGTCCGAAAGCTGGAGCCCGGGCACCTGGCGCAGGTGAGCCCGGGGGACCGGGAGGTCCGCCCACGGGCCTACTGGTCCCTGCCGCTGCCTGCCCATCGCCGCTCCGGCGGCTTCGGTAGTGGCGGGTGCGGCAGTGGCGGCTTCGCCAGCCTGGACGAGGCGGCCGAGGAGCTCGCCGGGATCCTCGGCGCGGCCGTGTCGCGGCGCATGGTCTCGGATGTGCCGCTGGGAATCTTTCTGTCGGGGGGGATCGACTCGAGCAGCATCGTCGGTCTGCTCTCTGGATCCGGCCGCGGCCCACGCGGTAGCGGGCGGAGCCCCAGCGGCGCCGGGCTCGCGGGGCGTCGGTTCGCCGGCCCTGGCGCCGGCCCTGGCGCCGGCCCTGGCGATGTCCCTGGCGATGTCCCTGGCGCAACCGGGGGCGGTCCGCTGCAGACCTTCTGCATCGGCTTCAACAACCCGAGCTTCGACGAGTCGGCCCACGCCCGGCTCGTGGCGCGTCACTTCGAGACGCACCACCGGGTGCGGATGTTCGACATCCACGAGATGAGCGACCTGCTCCCGACCGTGGCCGACTTTTTGGACGAGCCCTTCGGCGACGCCTCGATCCTGCCCACCCACCTGCTGTCGCGCTTTACCCGGGAGCACGTCACGGTGGCGCTGTCGGGGGACGGGGGGGACGAGCTGTTCGCGGGGTATCCCACCTTCGTGGCGGAGCCCTTCGGCCGTCCGCTGTCGCGGCACCTGGGCCGCGGGGGACGGCAGATTCTGCAGGGGCTCGCCGGCAGGCTCCCCGTGTCGCGCGAGAACATCAGCCTCGACTTCCGGGTGAAGCAGTTCCTGCGGGGCGTGGAATACCACGGCGCGGCGCGTCACCAGGCCTGGCTCGGCTCGTTCCTGCCGAAGGAGGTGCTGGGGCTGCTGACCCCCGAGCTCTGTGAGCTGCTGGGACCGGTGGACCCCCTCGATGAGGTGCGGCGCGCCGTGGCGCAGCTTCCTGCTGCGCACCCCATGGACCGGCTGCTGGCTTTCTACTGTCGCTACTATCTGGCCGGGGACATCCTGGTGAAGGCCGATCGCGCCAGCATGGCCGTGGGGCTGGAGGTCCGGGCGCCGTTTCTGGATCCGGAGGTGGTGGCCTTCGCCTGCCGGATTCCCCCAAGATACCGAATGCGTGGGCTCATGACCAAGGCCGTGTGCCGGGTCATGGCGTCCCGGCTGTTGCCCCCGGCCATCGCCCGCCGTCCCAAAAAGGGCTTCGGCATCCCGGTGGCCCACTGGCTTCGGGGCCCGCTGCGACCGCTCATGGAGGAGCTGCTCGGGCCCCAGCGGCTCCGGCGAGAGGGGTACTTCCGGGTGGCGCCGGTACGCCGGTTGGTGGAGGCCCACCTGGCCGGTCGGGTGGACGCTCGCAAGCCCCTGTGGACCCTCATGGCCTTCCAGCTCTGGCGGGAGCGCCACCTGCCCGGGGGCGCGGTGGCCGGGCGCTCGAGCGTCGGAGCGGAACCTTTGGAGCCGCCCGAGTCGCCCGCGTCGCTCGAGCCGCTCGAGCCTCGCGGCGGTGCGGTCGCCGGGAGCGACGCCCCATGAAGCCCGAGACCTACGCGGTGGAGCGCGCCCTGGCCCCCGCCCACTGGTGGTTCGAAGGGCGGCGCCGGATCCTGGCCTCCCTGCTCGCGGCCGAGCCCCTGCCCGCGAGCGCGCGCATCCTGGACGTGGGCAGCGGCACCGGGGCCAACGTGGGCGTGCTGGCGGCCCACGGCGAGGTGGTGGCGGTGGACGCCTCGCGAAGGGCCTTCCGCTCCGAGCCGGTGGATTCGGCTCGCGCGGATTCCATGCCACGGACCGCGCCCGGGCCGGGGGAGAGGGGAGAGAGCCGGTGCCGGCGGGCGCTGCAGGGCCGGCTGGAGGCGCTCCCCCTGCGCGACCGCGCCTTCGACCTGGTCACCGCGCTGGACGTGCTCGAGCACCTGGACGACGACGTGGGCGCCGCCCGGGAGATCCGGCGGGTGCTCGCCCCCCAGGGGCGGCTGCTGGTGTTCGTGCCCGCCCTGGAGCTTCTGTGGGGGCTGCAGGACGAGGTCTCGGAGCACCGCCGCCGCTACACGGCCCGGTCTCTGCGCCGTACCCTGGAGACGGCGGGGCTGCGGATCCGGCGGCTGTCGTACTTCAACACGCTGCTGTTCCCCGCGGTGCTGGCCGGGCGCCTGGCCATGCGGCTGTTCCGGCCGCCCGTGCGCTCGGAAAACGAGCTCACTCCGGCCGGGCTGGACCGGATCCTGACCCGTGTCTTTGCCGCGGAGGCGCCCCTGCTGGCGCGCGCGAACCTGCCGGTGGGGGTCTCGCTGCTGGCCGTGGCCGGGCGTTGACGGCCCGGTAAACGCAGAGCGTTGACGGCCCGGTAAACGCAGAGCGTTGA
>CAYFWA010000014.1:0-4728 GCA_964346625.1 uncultured Myxococcales bacterium | reverse complement strand
CGGCCCGGTAAACGCAGAGCGTTGACGGCCCGGTAAACGCAGAGCGTTGACGGCCAGGTAAACGCAGAGCGTTGATGGCTTGGTAGAGCTATGGAGCTGGGGAGCTGGGGAGCTGGGGAGCTACTCGAGCTTCAGCCACAGGGGCTTTGGCGAGGCCTTCAGGATCTTCGCCACGGCGTCCTGCCAGCGTGCCGAGGGGGCGTCGAGGGCCTGCGTTTCCGCCACGCACAGCCGCTTCATCCAGCTTTGCATGTACTTCTTCGTCTCGGGGGTACACTTGCGATCGCAGCCCGCCTGCGTCGCCGCCCCGCCGACGCCAATCGCGATCCAGGCAAATGAAATCAATATGTTGCGCCACATGATAGGACCCTCCCGGTGCCGTCCGTCAGGGGCATTCACTGGTCGATCAGGTTCGGGCTCGATTCGACCGGTAGCCTACCTCGACTCGGGGGACGGGGAAGCCCGAATCGAGGTCGTCATGCCGGGCCGCCGCATGCTGGGCCGCCGCTTGCGGTGGTGGGTCGCTTTGGGCATGATGCGAGGCGAGATGGTCACGAGGGCAAACGAGGCGGCGCCGCCCGCCACGAGCGAGGTCGAGCCTGCACGCGACAGCGGTGTGGGAGTCGAGGTGGCGCTCGGAGCCCCATCGTCCTCCACGGCGGCGGCCGGTGGCGAGCTCGCTGCCGAGGCCGGGGCAGCGCCCGCCGTCGAGCTCGATCCCCAGGTGTCGGTGATCGTCCCCTGCTACGACGAGGCCGAGAGCCTGCCGGCGCTGCACGCCGAGATCGAGGCGGCCCTGGACGGGGCCGGCCTCGTCTTCGAGGTGATCTACGTGGACGACGGCAGCCGGGACGGCACCTTCGAGCTGCTCCAGGGGCTCCACGAAGCCTCTGACCGGGTGGAGGTGATCCGGTTGCGCCGCAACTCGGGCAAGGCCGCGGCCCTCGCCGCGGGCTTCGAGCACGCGCGCGGGCCGGTGCTGTGTACGCTGGATGCGGATCTGCAGGACGATCCCCGCGAGCTTCCCCCCCTCATCCACCAGGTGCAACGGGGGCAGTGGGATCTGGTGGTGGGCTGGAAGCAGCGGCGTCACGATCCCTGGACCAAGGTGCTGCCCTCCCGCGTGTTCAACTGGATGCTGCGGCGGGTCACCCGCGCTCCGCTGCACGACTTCAACTGTGGGCTCAAGGTCCTGGCCCGCGACGTGGCGCGCTCCGCGCCCATGTATGGGGACCTGTATCGTTTCCTGCCCGCCTTCGCCGCGACCCAGGGCTACGCGGTGACCGAGGTGGCCGTGCACCATCGACCCCGGGCCCACGGTCGTTCGAAATACGGGGCCTCGCGTTTTTTGCGGGGGTTTCTCGACCTGTTCACCGTGCTGCTCCTCACGCGGTTTCGGTTCCGGCCGCTTCATCTTTTTGGCGGGCTGGGGCTGATGCTGTCCCTTTTCGGCTTTGCGGTGATGGGGTACCTGTCCGTGCTCTGGCTGCAAGGAGAGCCCATCGGCCACCGGCCCCTGCTGCTGTTCGGGGTGTTGCTGTTTCTCACCGGCCTGCAGGGGGTCGCCATCGGGCTCATCGCCGAGATGATCGGGTACGCCCGCTCTAGCCGGCCCGAGGCCGCCGTTTTAGCGCAGCAGGCGTGGTCTCATCGCGGCCAACAGGCGGGCACTGCGGTGCGGCCCGCGCCGACAACCGAGCCTCTCGGAGCGAGGCGATCAGGAGACGAGCCGTCGTGACGGGCGCTCCTACCAAATCGCGGGCGCGGTGGGCGGGCGTGATCCTGGGCCTGAGCGCCTACACCGTCGCCCTGTGGCTGCTGGCGCGGCTGTTGCACTGGCTGTCGCTCCAACAGATCCTGGCGCTGGCCTACTGAGCGAGGCTTCTATGCCTTCGTCTAGCGGAGCGCTTCGTGGGGAACCTGCAGAAGTATCAGAACCGCAACCCGATCCAGCGCTGGCTCATCGGCCGCTTCCTGAAGCGGCTCGTCAGTTTGGCTCGCACCGTGCCCCACGTCACCGTGCTCGACGCCGGGTGCGGCGAGGGGTTCGGGGGCGCGGCCCTGCGCGCCGGGCTGGCCGCGCAGCTCCGGCTCTTTTCCCTGGACATGGACCCCGCGGCGCTGCGGTATTGTAGCGCCTCCGATCCGGGCTGCGCCGCGGTGCGGGGGGATCTGCTGCGGCTGCCCTACTCAGACGGCACCTTCGAGCTGGTGGTGGCCACCGAGGTGCTCGAGCACCTCGAGGATCCCGCTTCGGCGCTCGCGGAGCTGCTGCGGGTCAGCCGGGGCCATGTGCTGCTGAGCGTCCCCTCCGAGCCCTTCTTTCGCGCCCTGAACCTGGTCCGCCTCAAGAATCTCGGGCGGTGGGGCAGCGACGCGGATCATCGACAGCACTGGACGCGCGCGGGGTTTCTGCGGTTCGTCGCGCGCCGGGCCCGGCTGCGCGCGGCGCCGCGCGGCACCTTTCCCTGGACCCTGGCCCTCGCCGAGGTCCGCCGCTAAAATGCAAGCGATGCCCACCGTCGATACGTACATCAACGAGCTGAGGCGGTCGGGAGACCGCAAGATCGTGCTGCTGTCCGACAGCGAGCCCCAGGTCACCGGCGATTCGGGGGAGCGCTCCCTGGCGGACGCGGTGGATCACAAGGCGGTGACGACGCTCGTCGAGGAGATCGTCCCGCCGCAGAAGTTCGCCGACCTGGTGATGATGGAGCCGGTGGAGTTCGACTACGAGCACCGGGCAGGCACCCTTCGCGTGCGCGTGGTTCCGGGGCCGTCCATCTGGCGCGTGACCCTCGAGGTGGGCGACGAGCCCCTGGCGCCGCTGTCGGACGAATCAGACGAGACGGACGAGACGGACGAGACGGACGAGACGGACGAGACGGACGAGACGGACGAGACGGACGAGACGAAAGGGTCAGTTGAGCCCAATGAGGACGCACCCGTCGCGGAGGCCGCGGAAGGCGAAGAAGGCGGGAAGGGCGGAGAGGGCGGGGAGGGCAAAAAGAGCGAGGAAGCCGCCGGTGCCGAGGAGGGCGACCAGGACGCCGACGGCCGTCGTCGAGCCACGCCGAGCGAGGCGGAGCTCCAGCAGGCCGAGCTCGCCACCTTCCACCCGTCCGACTCGCAGCTCCGCCTCTCCCGCGGTGCGGAAGGCGGACAACGCCAGCGGGCCGCTGAAGACCCCGACCCGGTGGCGGAAGATCACCTCGCTGCGGAAGGGGCGCGCGAGGGCGCCGACAGCCGCTCCGCGCCGCAAAGCGGTGGGCCCGCTGCGGCGCGTCGCTCTTCGGTGTCCCTGGAGGGAGCCCTCGCGCGACCGAGGGAAACCGGCGAGGTGCACGTTCAGATAGAGGCGAGCCCACCCGACGGCGGCGATGAGGATGATGATGATGATGCGAAGGAGGAGGAGAAGAAGGAAAGCGGGGGCCGCGACGCCAACATCGCCACCCGGGGGACGGTACAGCTCGACCAGCAGGACCTGGATCTGGTGGCGCAGGCGGCGCCGCCCCGCGACCCGGACGCCGGGGCCACGGTACGTTTTCCCAAGGGCGGGGGCGCCAAGGTAGGCACCGGAACCGGAACCGGAACCGGAACCGGAACCGGAACCGGAACCGGAACCGGCTCTCAGGAGGGTCCGGGGCGGTCCGAGGCGGTGGAGCCGTTGGAGATCGACTTTCAGGAAGGCGAGCTGGACACGCGCCCCATCGAGGACCTCGACACCCTGCTCGATACCGCCTGGCGGTCCGGCGCCACGGCGGTGCTCTTGCGGGACAACCACCCGCCGGCCATGGGCGTGGCCGGCCGCGTGTTGCCTCTGCCCGGGGTCTCGGCGGAGCTGGGGAGCCGGGTCCACCAGATCCTGGATCAGGCGGGAACGCCCAGCCACGTGGACCAGCTCGACATCGAGGGGTTCTGTCGATTCGTGTACCGCCCGGGGGGCAGCCAGACCCTCGTGCGGTGCACCATGGTGCGCGACATGGGCGCCACCACGGCGTGGCTGCGCCGCATCGGGGACGAGCATCTGCCCGAAAGCGCCAGCGCGTGGTTGCCGGTGTCGGTGCGAAACGTGCTACCGCAATCCGGCCTGGTGCTGGTGGCCGGCTCCGCTGGCCAGGGCAAGACCACCACGGCCACGGCGCTGGCGGCCATGTGTCACCAGGCCATGGATCAGACCCTGGTGGTGGCCGAACCCTTGGAGCGGCGGCTCCCCGAGGCAGGGGTGGGCGTGCTCCAGCGGCGCATCCCCGAGGACGTGCCCAACGCCGGACGCGCCATCGTGGACGCGCTCCGGCTGGAGGCCCGGCTGGTGCTGGTGGATGTCCCCCGGCCGGAGTCGGCGGCCGTGGAGTTGCTGTCCCTCGCGGGACAGGGCCGGTTGGTGATCGCCACCTGGACCGCGCCCGGCACGGTGGCCGCCGTGGAGGCCCTCATGGACGCGCTGCCCCCCGACCTCGCCCCCATGGAGCGCGCCCGCCGCACGCGGAACCTGCGCTCCGTGGTGGGGGTGCGCCTGCTTCCCGGCCGGGGCGGGGGCGTGATCCCCATCTTCGAGACGCTGCCGCTCAACCACGTGGTGCTGTCGGCGGTTACCGAGGCGCGCCTCGGCCAGCAAGCCGGCACCGCCCCCGAGGACCTGGTCACCCTCAGCTTCGAGGCATCCATCGCTGCGCTGAAGTCGAGAGGATTAATCTAATCTCCCCCGAAGTGTACCCATCCCCCATTCCC
>CAYFWA010000013.1:23355-26072 GCA_964346625.1 uncultured Myxococcales bacterium | reverse complement strand
CTGTCCCTCGAGGGACAGATCCCCGGCGTGACCAAGTCGAGCTGGTAGGGGTTTCATCATGTCTATCACGGACCCGATTTCCGACATGCTGGCCCGGATTCGCAATGCGATCATCGGCCGCAAGACACTGCTTTCGCTCCCGTCTTCCAACATGAAGGCGAAGCTGGCGGAGATCCTTCGCGACGAGGGCTACATCCGCCACTTCGAGGTGCGGCCGGACGGGAAGCAGGGGATCCTCGAGATCGAGCTGAAATACGATCGAAACAACAAGTGCGCCATCGAGGGCATGCAGCGGATCTCGACGCCGGGACAGCGCGTGTACACCTCCGCGGCGGAGGTCCCCAAGGTGCGCAACGGCCTGGGGATCGCCGTGGTGACCACCTCGACGGGCCTGATGACCGATCGCCAAGCTCGCAAGAGCAACGTCGGTGGCGAGGTGGTCTGCGCCATCTGGTAGTACAGGAGAACGTCGCCGTGTCTCGTATAGGAAAACTACCCGTCAAGTTGCCCCAGGGCGTGCAGGTCACGCAACAAGGGCAGCAGATGCACGTCAAGGGACCCAAGGGGACGTTGACCCAAGGCATCCCGTCGCTGGTCCAGCTGGAGATTGGCTCGCAAGAGGTGATCTGCACGCGTGAGGGTGAGAGCCGGCAGGCTCGCGCCAATCATGGGCTCGTCCGCTCCCTGCTGCAGAGCATGGTGCTCGGAGTCACCGAGGGGTACACGCGCGTGATGGTCATCGAGGGCGTTGGCTATCGCGCCGAGCTGGAGGGCCGCGACCTCGTGTTCAACGTGGGCTACTCCAAGCCGGTGACCTTCGCGCTCCCCGACGGTGTCGACGTAGAGCTCGCCGAGCGCGGAGCCAGGCTCACGTTCACGGCGATCGACAAAGAACTGATCGGCCGCGTGTGCGCCAAGGTGCGGGGTATCCGCCCGCCAGAGCCCTACAAGGGCAAGGGCATTCGTCTGGCTGACGAGTACATCCGTCGCAAGGTCGGGAAGGCGGGCGTCGCGTAGCGGGCGACCCCCCCCCGGGAGGCAGTGACCATGGTGAATGAAAAGCGATCCGCGAGGCTGCGCCGGAAGCGTCGGATCCGCAAGACCGTAGCGGGTTCTTCGGCGCGGCCGCGGCTCTCGGTGTTTCGTTCGGCGCGGCACATCTACGCGCAGGTGATCGATGACACCGTCGGGAAGACCCTGGTGGGCGTCTCGACGCTTACCACAGAGGTCCGGGACAACGTCACCGGGCTCAAGAAAAGGGATGCCGCCGAGAAGGTGGGCGAGGAGGTCGCCCGTCTGTGCAAGGAGAGCGGCATCGAGCAGGTCGTGTTCGACCGCAATGGCTATCGGTATCACGGCCGGGTCTCCGCGCTCGCCCAAGGCGCGCGCAAGGGCGGCCTGAAGTTCTAAGGAGGAGGAAGGCCGTGGCATATATGCAGCAAGAGGCCCCAGAATTCGTCGACCGCGTGGTGCACATCAACCGCGTGGCCAAGGTGGTCAAGGGTGGTCGACGGTTCAGTTTTAGCGCACTGGTGGTTATCGGCGATCAAAATGGCCGCGTGGGCGCTGCCATGGGCAAGGCGAACGAGGTCCCGGAGGCCATCCGCAAGGGCATGGAGCGCGCGCGGCGCGACATGTTCGAAGTCCCGCTGGTCAACGCCACCATCCCCCACGAGATCCTGGGGATCTTCGGGGCGGGGCGGGTGCTCCTCAAGCCGGCCAGCCCGGGAACCGGCGTCATCGCCGGAGGCCCGGTGCGGGCGGTGCTCGAGGTGGCGGGCGTGCAGGACATCCTCACCAAGTGCATCGGATCCCACAATCCGCACAACGTCATCCGGGCCACGGTCCAGGGTTTGCAGGAGTTGCGGAGCGTGGAGGAGGTCTCCAAACGAAGAGGCCTGGATCCGGCGGACTTTTTCGCGTAGAAACGACCACCTGACTCGATGGAGAGTCACGGGTTTGGAGAGCGCTACGCTCGCAAGGAGGTCGCCATGGCGGCCAAGTTGAAGGTCAGGCAGATTTCATCGTCCATCGGCTGCCCCAAGGACCAGCGGGCCACGCTGCTCGGTTTGGGGTTGACGCGGATGGGACGGACGCGCGTGCTGGAGGATACCCCTTCGGTGCGCGGCATGATCTTGAAGGTCCGGCATCTGGTCCAAGTGGAACCGGCCGAAGGAGAGCAGTAGCGATGGGAACGACCCTCTCGACGCTCACGCCGCCTGCGGGAGCGCGGCGGAACCGAAAACGCCTGGGTCGCGGCCCGGGATCGAGCCGGGGCAAGACCGCCGGGCGCGGTCAAAAGGGCCAGAAGTCGCGTTCTGGAGGCCGGATCGCCCGCTGGTTCGAGGGGGGGCAGATGCCCCTGCAACGCCGGCTCCCGAAGCGCGGCTTCAAGAACATCTTCCGGGTGCCCGTGGATGAGGTGAACCTCGACGTCCTCGAGCGGGTCTTCGACGAGGGCACGGTGGACGTAGAGGCCATGCGGGCGCGGGGCGTGGTGCCGCGCAAAACGAACGTGGTCAAGGTGTTGGGGCGCGGCGAGCTCGGCAAGAAGATGACGGTGAGAGCGCACCGATTTTCCCGCTCGGCCCGGGAGAAGATCGAGGCTGCCGGCGGAACCGTGGAGATCATCCCCGAACCGATCCCAGCTCCCCTCGTCACCGCGGCGAAGGCGGCCCCGCCGCCCTCGCCGCCTGCGCCCGAACCCGAGCCGGCGC
>CAYFWA010000013.1:15450-23255 GCA_964346625.1 uncultured Myxococcales bacterium | reverse complement strand
CCGAGCCGGCGCCCGAGGCCGAGCCGGCGCCCGAGCCCGAGCCCGAGGAGTCCGAATAGCGGGGGACTGGCGTGCGACTCGGGGTGGTCGGGACGGGTCCCGGCCATCCGGCGCACGGAGATGAACGAGCATGGCCAACGGATTCGGAAATATCACGCGGATTCCGGAGCTGCGCACGCGACTGCTCTGGTCCCTCGGTCTGCTGGCGGTCTACCGCGTGGGGGTCTTCGTGACCATCCCCGGGGTGGATCGGTCCGTGATGCAAAAGATCATGGCCCAGTCCAGCGGGTCGTTCCTCGGTATGTTCAACATGTTCTCCGGGGGCGCCCTGGAGCAGCTGTCGATTTTCGCGTTGGGCATCATGCCCTACATCAGCGCGTCCATCATCTTGCAGCTGCTGACCGTGGTGATCCCCAAGCTGGACCAGCTCAACAAGGAAGGCGAGGCCGGGCGCAAGAAGATCACTCAGTATACGCGCTACGGCACCATCTTGCTTTCGGTGATCCAGGGCTTCTTCATCGCCACCTGGTTGGAGGGCAACAACCAGAACTACGCGGCCTACGGTGGCAACGTGGTGGTGGATCCGGGGTGGACGTTTCGTTTCGTCACCGTGTTGACCCTGACCACGGGCACGGCCTTCTTGATGTGGCTCGGGGAGCAGATCACCGAGCGCGGCATCGGCAATGGGATCTCGCTGATCATCTTCGCCGGCATCGTCGCCGATCTCCCAGATGCCCTCGTCATGCTTTACCAGAAGGTGAAGATGGGCGATATGGGCGCCTTCGATCTGATGGTGATCCTGGTGATCGTGGTGCTGGTCATCGGCGTGATCATCTTCTTCGAGCGGGGCCAGCGACGGATCCCGGTACAGTACGCCAAGCGGGTGGTGGGGCGGAAGCTCTACGGGGGCACCTCTACCCACCTGCCGCTCAAGGTCAACACCGCGGGCGTCATCCCGCCGATCTTCGCCTCGTCGATCCTCATGTTCCCGGCGCAGATCGCGTCCATGTCCAACAACAAGTGGCTCAATAGCTTCGTGGACGCCATGCGCCCGGACGATTGGCGCTACAACATCGTGTACGTGGCGCTGATCATGTTCTTCTGCTTCTTCTATACGGCGGTGACCTTCAACCCGGTGGACGTGGCAGAAAACATGAAGAAAAACGGCGGCTTCATTCCCGGCATCCGCCCGGGTAAGCGTACCGCCGAGTACATCGATCGGGTGTTGACCCGCATCACCTTCGGGGGCGCGATCTACGTCTCCGCGGTGTGCGTGTTGCCCAACATCCTGCAGGTGAAGATGAACGTGCCGTTTTACTTTGGCGGCACCAGCCTGCTCATCGTGGTGGGCGTGGCCCTCGATACGGTGCAGCAGATCGAGTCGTACCTGATTACCCGTCACTACGACGGGCTGGGCGGACCTCGGTCGGCGCGTATCCGGGGGCGGAGGAAGTAGCGGTCCATGGGTTTCCGGTCCAGCCCTCAGCTCAAGACCTCCGCCGAGGTCGCCAAGCTCCGCGAGGCGAACCTCGTGGTGGCCGAGGTGCTAGACGAGGTGGGTGCACGGGTGGCCCCCGGCGTCTCCACCTGGGAGTTGGAGGAGTCCGCCCGCGCCATCATCAAGCGTCACGGCGCCACCTCGGCCTTCATGGGGTATCAGCCCGCCTCCGACGTGCCGCCGTTCCCGGCGGTGCTGTGTACCTCGAAAAACGAGGTCATCGTGCACGGCATCCCCAGCCTTGACGACGTGCTCGAGGAGGGCGACATTCTGAGCGTGGACTGCGGCTGTTTCCTCGACGGGTGGTGTGGCGACTCCGCTCGTACCTTTCCGGTGGGGGCCATCTCCCCAGAGGCGGAGGCCCTGCTGAAGGTAACCTCCGAGTCGCTGGAGCGGGCCATCGATCAGGTCCGCGTGGACCACCGCCTCGGCGATGTCAGCCACGCCATACAGCAGCACTGCGAATCCCGCGGGTTCCAGGTGGTGCGCAAGTTCGTGGGCCACGGCATCGGGCGCGCCATGCACGAGCCGCCCCAGGTGCCCAACTTCGGCCCCCCCGGCCGTGGGCGTCGGCTCAATCGAGGCCTGGTGATCGCCATCGAGCCCATGGTAAATGTCGGGACCCCCGACGTGGAGATACTGGACGACGGCTGGACCGCCGTCACGAAGGATCGGAAACTGTCCGCGCACTTCGAGCACTCGGTGGCCGTCACGGACGACGGGCCGATGGTGCTCTCGCGGCCATAGGCCCCGGTCACGGATAAGATGTGCAGTTCAGGGCGCCGAGGCGCCCGGCTGGCAAGGCACGAAGAGAACGAATATTGCGGGATATGTAACCGATGAGCAACGCAGCCAGCCGGGATGGATCGGCGGCCTGAACGATCAGATTATTCGTGATCGGGGCCATAGCCCCGCAATGCCCCCCGGGCCCGCGGTCGGTGGCGGACGCGCGGTGGGCGAGACGCGAGGAGTCGAACGATGAAAGTTCGAGCGTCGGTACGCAAGATTTGCGACAAGTGCAAGATCATCAAGCGCAACGGTGTGGTGCGGGTCATCTGTAGCAACCCGCGTCACAAGCAGCGCCAGGGCTGAGGCCCGGGAGGAAGCGTCGTGGCTCGAATCGCTGGTGTAGACCTGCCGCGGAACAAGAGAATAGAGATCGCCCTGACCTATATCTACGGAGTGGGCCGGAGCAAGTCCAATGAGATCCTCGGCAAGGCGGAGGTCAACCCGAACGTCCGCACCGACGATCTCACCGACGCCGAGACGAGGCGGATCCGGGAGATCATCGACAACCAGTACCAGGTGGAGGGAGACCTTCGCCGGGAGATCTCCATGAACATCAAGCGCCTGATGGACCTCGGGTGTTTCCGTGGGTTGCGCCACCGGCGGGGGCTCCCGTGCCGGGGGCAGCGCACGCATACCAACGCACGGACGCGCAAGGGCCCGCGACGCAACGTGATGTCGCGGAAGCGCAAATAGAGATCGCTAAAAACAGGAAATTACGATGGCAAAGCCTAAACGTCGCGCGACCAAGCGTAAGGTTCGCAAGAACATCCAGAGCGGCATCGCGCACATTCGATCGACCTTCAACAACACGCTCGTCACCATCACAGACGTGTCGGGCAACGTGATCGCGTGGTCGTCCTCGGGCTGCCGGGGCTTCAAGGGCTCGCGCAAGTCCACGCCCTTCGCCTCCCAGCTCGCCGGGGAGGACGCGGCCCGCAAGGCCCAGGAACACGGAATGCGCTCCATCGCGGTCTACGTGAAGGGGCCGGGGGCCGGCAGGGAAAGCGCGCTGCGCGCGCTGCAGAGCGCGGGTTTCAAGGTCACGCTGATTCGGGACGTCACCCCGATCCCGCACAACGGATGTCGGCCGCCCAAGCGGCGGCGGGTCTGAGGAGAGAGCCACCATGGCGCGATACAACGGCCCAGTCTGTCGGCTCTGCCGACGCGAGGAAATGAAGCTCTTTTTGAAGGGCGACCGTTGCTACACCGAGAAGTGTGCCTTCGAGCGGAGAGCCTACGCCCCGGGTCAGCACGGCAACGCCCGGCGGCGCAAGCGCTCGGACTACGGAGAGCAGCTCCGCGAGAAGCAGAAGGTGCGGCGCATCTACGGGATCCTGGAGCGGCAGTTCCGCAACTACTACGTGCGGGCCAGCAAGATGAAGGGCGTCACGGGCGAGAATCTGCTGCAGCTCCTGGAGCGGCGTCTGGATAACGTCGTGTACCGCCTGGGCCTGGCGTGCAACCGCGCCGAAGCGCGGCAGATGGTGCTCCACCGTCACCTCGAGGTGGACGGCCGGAGGGTGAACATCCCGTCGTTGTTGGTCAAGAAGGGATCCGAGATCCAGGTTCGGGAAAAGAGCCGCTCCATCGCCCGGATCGCCGACGCCCTGGGCGGCGTGGATCGGCGGGGCGTGCCGGCGTGGCTCGAGCTGGACAAAGAGAGCTTCCGCGGGAAAGTGGCGGAGCTGCCCTCACGGGAGGACGTCAGCCTCCAGATTCGCGAACAGCTGATCGTCGAGCTCTACTCCAAATAAGGAGGGGGTAGCGCCGAGGCATTGCTGCCGACAGGAGGGACTGCATGGCCGCCAACAACCAGCCCAACATCAAATTTTTCGCAAAAAACTGGCGCGATCTCATTCGTCCGCGCGTGCTCGAGATGGACAGCGAGTCCCTCACGAGCAACTACGGGAAGTTCACCTGCGAGCCCTTGGAGCGCGGCTTCGGGATCACCATGGGCAACAGCCTGCGGCGGATCCTGCTGTCCTCCATCCAGGGCGCGGCCATCACCGCGGTGAAGCTCGACAACGCCCTGCACGAGTTCACGGCGTTGCCCGACGTGGTGGAAGATGTCACCGACATCGTGCTCAACCTCAAGGACGTCCTCATCAAGGTCGAGGATCACAAGCCACGCGTGATCCGTCTGGAGGCCACGGGAGAGGGCGCGGTCACCGCGGGAGACATCGAGCTCGTGGACGGCGTGGAGGTGCTCAACCCCGCGCACCACATCTGTACCATCTCTACCAGCGGCAAGGTCCGTATGGAGATGATGGTGCGCACCGGCCGGGGCTACGTGCCGGCGGAGATGCACAAGGACACCGGCCTGGGAGTGGGCGCCATTCCCATCGACGCCATCTTCAGCCCGGTGAAGAAGGTAAACTATACCGTCAACAATGCCCGGGTGGGTCAGCGTACCGACTACGACAAGCTGATCCTGGAGGTGTGGAGCAACGGCGCGGTGAAACCCGAGGACGCCCTGGCCTTCGCGGCCAAGATCCTCAAGGAGCAGCTCCAGATCTTCATCAACTTCGACGAGCCCCAGGAGCCCGCTTACGAGGAGCGCGACGAGCAGCGCGAGGAGCTCAACGCGGCGCTGTGGAAGTCGGTGGACGAGCTCGAGCTGTCGGTACGTTCGGCCAATTGTCTGCAGAACGCGAACATCAAGTACATCGGCCAGCTGGTCCAAAAGACCGAGGCTGACATGCTCAAGACCAAGAACTTCGGCCGCAAGTCCCTCAAGGAGATCAAGGAGATCCTCGAGGAGATGGGGCTGTCGCTCGGGATGAAGATCGAATACTGGCCCGTCGAAGGCCCGCCTCCGCCGCGGCCGAGCAACGCCTAGTGAGCTGATCAAAATTAGTTTGCCAAGTTGGCGCGCGAGGCGTGCGGCTGGCAAGGCGCGACGACGGCGCGTACTGGGCGTACGTAACGGAGGAGCAACGCAGCCAGCCGCGATGGATCGCGCGCCAGATGGTGAATTAATTTTGACCAGGGCCCCTAGATTGGATGGGGGCCTTCACTGCAGGGAGGCAACCGTTCAGCAGGACGCAGGGTCGAGCGCCAACGAATTGCGCCGCTTGGCCAACCCTCGTCGCGGTTTCGCGCGGGGGTAGGGGCGCGGGAGCCTCGCTCGATGCAAAGGCGGGGGACGCGCGGGTGGAGCTCGGCGTCTTCCTGAATGTTTTCGCACGGAGAGAGTCATGCGACATCGCAAAAGTGGACGCCGGCTGAGCCGGAACTCGCCGCACCGCAAGGCCATGTGGTCCAATATGGTGGCGGCGTTGATCAATCACGAGCGCATCGAGACCACCGAGGCCAAGGCCAAGGAGCTGCGCCGACACGCCGAGAAGACCATCACCTGGGCCACGTCCCTCGACGAGCTGCTCACCAAGGAGCCGGAGCAGCGCAGCGAGTCCGAGAAGGCGCGCTACGTTCATCACGTACGGATGGCCCGGCGGATGCTCAAGGATCGCAAGGCCCTCGAGCGCCTCTTTGCCGAGGTGGCCCCGCGGTTCACCGATCGCCCGGGCGGCTATACCCGGATCATCCGCACGCGCAATCGCCGCGGCGACAACGCGCCCATGGCCTTCGTGGAGCTCGTGGACTTCGAGCCCACCGCCAAGGCCGAGAGCGCCGAATCGGCCGGCGAGTAGGCTCCGGCCGCTCTCAGCATCCTCCGTAGAGCAGGTCCGGACGCTCACAGCGAGCATCCCTGCCCCCGTCGCCGGACGTCAACCGTCCGCGGATTCGTTGCGGTATCCATCGAAAACAGGACGCCGGGAGGAAAGGGCTTGCCAGCGGGCGGTGGGTATGTCCCAATTTCCAATGGATCGCCCGGTACGTACTTGCTTGCAATGAAACAGAGGAGAGTTGTTTCCATGACACGTATTTTGCTTCGCTTTTGCTCGCTGCTCGTCGCGGCCGGCCTGGTGCTGGCGGCCGGCTCTGGTTGCCGGGAGGATGACGACGACGGCAACCAGAACAACAACAACCAGAACAACACCTCGGACAACACCATCTACCAGGTCCAGGATCCGGAGGATCCCAACGCCCTGCAGGCCGGCGACCTGGTGGTGATCGAGGAGGTGATCGTCACCGCGGTGGACACCCATGGCGATCGCACGGGAAACGTGTGGGTGCAGGAGCCGGCCGGCGGGGCCTACTCCGGTGTCATGGTCTTCGCGCCAGCGGTGGTCAACGGATCCATCAGCGATCTGGGTGTCGGGGATCTGGTCACGGTGCGCGGCGAGATCGACGAGTTCGCCCTGCAGGAGGACACCTCCGGGCGGACCACCACAGAGATCTCCAACGGCTCGGTGGAGCGGATCGGCGGCGGAACCCCCGTCGCTCCCGAGGTGGTGAGCGCCCAGTCGGTGATGAACGACCCGGTGGCCGAGCAATGGGAGGGCGTGCTGGTGACGGTGGAGGACGTGCGCGCCACCCAGGCGAGCACCGGTTACGGCGAGGTCACCTTCAGCGGGGGGCTCGTGGCCGGCGACGAGCTGTACGACGTGGTGAGCAACATCACGGTGGACACCTGCTACAGCGGGGTCACCGGCGTGTCGAACTACTTCTTCGACTACTTCGTGCTCCCGCGCGACGGCGCTGACCTGGTGGTGGCCGCCAACGACGGCGACTGCGACAGCTCCGCCACGGAGCTCGACTGCGGGGACGGGCTCGACAACGACGGCGACGGCTGGACGGACTGCGAGGATTGGGACTGCGAGGGGACCCCCGACTGCATCGAGACGGCCTGCGACGACGGCCAGGACAACGACGGGGACGGAGACACCGACTGTGACGACGCGGACTGCGTGGGCACGGCGGCCTGCCCGGCGCCGGTGGAAAACGACGACACCCTGTGCGCGGACGGCCAGGACAACGACGGGGACAACCTCATCGACTGTGAGGACCCCTCCTGCTACGGCCACCCTCTGGTAACCGTGTGCCTGGAGACGAGCTGCGACGACAACCAGGACAACGATGGGGACGGCTTCGTGGATTGCGATGACCGGGACTGCTGGGAGGACGCGGCCTGCATCGAGACGAGCTGTGACAACAGCGACGACGACGACGGGGACGGCTTCGTGGACTGTGACGACCGGGACTGCTGGGGCGACGCGGCCTGCGACGCCGTGCAGGAGGTGGGCCAGACCGAGTGCACCGACGGGCAGGACAACGACGGCGACGGCCACGTGGACTGCGAGGACTGGTCCTGCCAGGAAACCTACGCCGGCTGCACCGAGACCCAGTGCGACAACGGCGTGGACGACAACAACGACGGCTACACCGACTGCGCCGACTTCGCCTGCCAGTTCCACGATCCGGTGTGCGGGGCCGAGTACGAGGCCGACCCCATCTCCTGCTCCGACGGGCTGGACAACGACGGTGACGGGTTTACCGACTGTGCCGACTTTAGCTGCCGCTGCTGCGAGGCGGAAGGCTGCACCGGCTTCGAGCGCTCGGTGTTCACCTGCCCACCGTGTCCGTAATCCAATCCCCCCGAAGCCTTCTCCCCCGC
>CAYFWA010000013.1:0-15350 GCA_964346625.1 uncultured Myxococcales bacterium | reverse complement strand
CCCCGCGAATCCAGCTCCTGCCCCGGGCCTCTACGTCCCACCGCTCCGCCCCGCTTCGCCCCGCTTCGCCCCGCTTCGCCCCGCGCCGCTCCGGAGTTCGACCCCCGACTGTGCTAGACTCGTTCCATGGCCCCGTGGCGCATCCCCGAGCACGTGCTCTGGCAGCAGGTCCAGGACGAGTCGGTGGTGCTGAACCTCGAGTCGGGGCTGTACTACGCCCTGGACGACGTGGCCACCCGCATGTACGCCGCGCTGGAGACGCTGGGGGATGAGGAGGACGCGGTGGCTAAGGCGATCCTGGCGGATCTGGAGGGCTGACCTCGGTCGGGCTCGGGAGCTCCGCCGCCTGGCGGCGGCGGAGCTTGCACGCCCTGCCCGGCGCGGCGCGGCCCTGCGGGGCCGCGCCGCGGTGTGCAGGGCGCACTTCGGAAGAGATGATACTCAGTCTGGTGGGGCCACGCCGGTGACCCAGCGCTGGTAGGAGACCACCACCTCGTAGGGCGGGTCCGAGAAGTCCTGCTGCAGAAACACGATGGTGTTGGCCGAGGCGCGGTAGTCGAAGCCCTGGACCCGGGAGCGGGGCAGAGCGACGAAGGTGGACGGCTGGGAGGTCTTGTCCTCCTTGGCCACCGCCAGGCTCACGCTGATGGGGGTGTGGGCCAGGATCACCGGCGAGGCCGAGCCCACGATGTCCTGGATGATCAGCGACATGGTGGCGGTGAGGTCCCCCTGGCAGATGGAGCCGGTGGTGCCGCCGAGGTCGTTGATCACGTCCTCGTAGCCCCGGCCCCAGTCCCCCTGGCTGGAGCAGCCCGGCGTGGAGCCGGGCACCAGGACGCCGTGGGCCATGGCGTCCACCTCGGTGCTTTGATAGTAGGCCACGTAGTTCGCTGCCAAGGCGTCGCAGCCCGCGTTCCACGTGGTATCGAACTCGCTGACCGAGCAGCTCGAGTCGTCCTTGAACTCCTGGGCGGGCTCGTCCGTCACGAAGATCACCACCAGCTTGGCCTCGGGCCGGATCTGGTGCGCGTCGTTGGCGTTGCGCGGCAGGTGCGAGTCGATGGCGTCCTGGGCCTGGGTGAAGCCGTGCTCGCTGCCGCCGGACGCCTGATTGACGCCCGCGGGATCCTCGATGCAGTTGAGAAACTGCGACGAATGGGTGGGCCCGAGCCACTGGTCGCCGGTCTGGTCGGTATCGGTGCAGCAGTCCCCGGGGTTGCCCTCGGTCATGTCCACCACGCACATGCGCCAGTCCAGCCCGGACTGGTTGGCCACCGTGAGGAAGGTGTTGCCCGCGGCGGCCACCCGGGTCTGGTCGTCGTCCATGGAGCCGGAGTCGTCCACCACCCACACGATGTCGGCCACCGGGGAGCTCTCCACCAGGTAGCTCTCGCACTCCACCTCGGTGGTGGCGCTGGTCTCGGCCAGCGCCGTGCCGTTGGCCATGTCGTCCACGTGGTAGCCCACGTGCTCGCTGGTGTCGTAGTCGCTGCGGGTGGCCACGGCGCCCACCACCAGGGTCACGTTGGTGTCGCGCTTCTGGGCGGCGAAGGAGAAGATGAAGCTGTTGTCCGAGTGGGACATCAGCGCAGTCTCCATGGTCGGAAAGTCGCTCGGGGTGCGGCCGAGCAGGGCGGCGATGAGCTGGTTGCGCAGCTCCCCCAGCGGGACCTGGCTGCTGGTGGAGATCTGCACCACCGCGCTCACCACGGTGTCGAAGGCGTCGTGGCTGGTGACGGCGTTGCCGCTGGTGAGGGGCGTGGCGGTGACCCCGGACAGGGTGTTGGCAGCCTGGATCACGGCCTGGGCCTCCTCGGCGGCCCCGCCGGGCTGGGAGCTGCGGGTCACCGCCAGGCCGGCCAGCTCGTGGCCCGGATCCACCAGGGAGAAGGAGCCGGCGGCCTCGCCCACCCCCGGGTTGCCCGGATCCACCTCCTGCCAGGTGGCGGTCTGCTCCAGGGCGAGCTGGAACAGCCCCGAGCCGGTGTGCGAGACGCGCTGGATGGGCTTGCGGCCCCGGGGGTTGCTCTCGCTGCGCTCGTTGCAGATGAAGGTGGGCTCCTGGCTGTCGGGGATCCCGTCGCCGTCGGTGTCGGTGGAGCGCGGGTCCGTCTCCCCGGCCAGGCAGTCGGCGTAGATGCACACCCCGGCCGTGGGTGAGCAGTAGGCCCCGGGCTCGGTGCAGGGGTTCTGGGTGTCGCAGGCGGTGGTGCACTCACCCACCTGGCCGTTGCCGTCGCGATCCTCGTCGCCGTCGGGCACGCCGTCGTTGTCCGAGTCGCGGTCCGCGTAGTCGGGGATGCCGTCGCCGTCGGAGTCGCGGGGGGGCGTCTGGGGGTTCTGGTCCCCGGCCTCGATGAAGTCGGCGATGCCGTCGTTGTCCGAGTCGTTGTCCACGTAGTCGGGCATCCCGTCGCCGTCGGAGTCGCGGTCGAACTCGCAGCCCTCGTCCGAGTTGAGGATGGTGTCGCCGTCGTCGTCGCCGAAGGGCTCGCAGCTCGGGTTCACCGCGCCGTCGGGGGGGACGTAGTTGTTGTTGTTCTGGGGGTTGTCGTCATCGCCGCCCGTGGGGCCGCACGCCCCCAGGGTCACCGCGGCCACGCCGAACGTCGCCCCCAGCATCAAAGACAAAAGCTTGCGATTTCTCATGAGAATGCTCATTATCCTTCCTCCACTCCTTACTACCACCCATACTACAGGGCCACCCTCGGAGAAAAGGGCTTTTTTTCGAGGGCCGCGACTTTTCGAGGGCCGCGACTTTTCGAGGGCCGCGACGGGGGCGGCCCGTGGCCCGGGTTAGGTCCGCCCTGACTGTGGGGTTTCACCAGGTGGAAGTGGTGCTGGGTCGGCGAAACGGACGGAGGGTTTTCCTGGTTTTCTGCGCGGGATTTCGCAAAATCGTGCGCAGCAGCGGAGCCGCCGGAGGCCCTTCGCCACCGTGAAATTGCCGCTTGTTGCGCCCCGGAATATGGTGTAGGGACACCGGGTTGGATCCACGAGACCGGCAGGATCGACGATGAACCTCAGTGCTCAGACCCGAGCGAAACGGTCACCGGGCGTGCCTCGCGCCAGCGCTTTGACCGCGGGCGTCTGGCTCGCCCTGGGGCTCATGCCGTGGCTGCTCGCGAGCTGCAAGGACGATGGCGAGCCCCCCGCGGATCGCGCTCCCGCGGATCGCGTCCCCGCGGATCGCGTCCCCGCGGATCGCGCCCCCGCGGATCGCGCCCCCGCGGATCGCGTCCCCGCGGATCGCGCCCCCGCGGATCGCGCCGCGGCGTCCAAGACCGACCCGCCGAGACGTGGAAGCATGGGCGCGGACGTCTCCCGGCCCGCGACCCGCCGCGCCGCGGCCCGGCGCGCCGATCGTGGCGCCGCTGCCGCGCGCGACTCCCGGCGCACACCGGCGCGCCGCGCCGCCGGGGGCGCGGCCCTCGCGCCGCTTTCGCCGAAGGTGGACCTCGGCGCCGAGGTCAAGCGGCTGTACGACCGGCTGTTTTGCGAGGGGCGCGCGTCGGACGCGTCTTGCCGCAAGCTGGCTGCCTCCATCGCCCGCTATCGCAAGCGGTACCTCGCCCCCATGCGCAAGTGGCTCGCCCCCCGTCGCCCCGACACCTTGCCCCCCACGCTGCTGTACCCCTTTGCGGGCGGCGATCTGGTGAGCGCGGTGACCGCCTTCCCCGAGCAGCGCCGCTACGTGCATCTTTCGCTGGAGCACGGCGGTCCCCCCGAGCCCCTGCAGGGTCTCGCGCCCGGCCAGATCCGCCGGGCCCGCCGCCGGCTGCACTGGATGGCCAACAAGCTGCTTTCCCTCGGGGAGAGCTTCAGCGACGATTTGCAGGTGCAGGAGGCCACCCGGCTCCCCGGCGTGCTGCCCCTTTTGCTGGTGGGGCTGCGGGTCCACGGCGGCCAGGTCACCGGGCTCGCCTACCTGCGCCTCACGGAAAAGGGGCGGCTCGAGCCCTACACCCGCGAGGAGCTCCGGGCCGAGGCGCCCCGGGCCCGGCGGCGGTTCACCACCTGGAAGGACCCGCGCTTTTCCAAGCGCTACTCCCACCTGGAGCTGCGGTTCCGGCTGCCCGGTGACACCACGGATCGGCGCGTGATCCACGTCTCGGCCAACCTGGCCGACGCCGGGCTCAAGCGCACCCCCGGCGTGGCGCGCTTCCTGTCGTCCATCGGCCCCCACGCCCTGATGATCAAGGCCAGCTCGTACCTGCTGTGGACCGGGGGCTTTTCCCGGATTCGCAAGCTCGCCTTCGCCGACGCCGCCTTCGCCCTGTCGGACTTCACCGCCCCCATCCCGCGGTGGCTGCGCGCCCACGGCTTTTCCTTCGAGGCCCACGGGCGCTACGACTGCGTGCGCAACCCCAAGCTCCGCGGCTCGGCCAAGCCCTGGGTCCGCGTCTTCGAGAAGCCCGAGACGCCCAAGATCCCCTTCCGCTGGGGCTACGTGGACTGCCACGGCCACAACCACATCGTGATCATCCGCCCATCGTGATGGACGGGCTCCCGCAGGCGGGCGGTCACCGCTTGGGCTGGCGTGGCGGGGCGGTCGACGGCTGGAAGTCCATGCGGACCGTTCGGGTCTTGCCGGGCGGGACCTTCAGCTCGAAGCGATGGTAGCGGCCGTTTTCTCCGGCGGTGGCCGGGGGCGGGTCGCACGAGAGCTGGCCCTTGGCTTTCCAGCGGGGGTTGCGCTCGAAGATCTCCACCCGCACCGGCCGCTTGGCGAGGCTGCGAACCTGGAGCTCGGTTCGCCGGGTGCCGTCCTCGAGGTGGGCCACGCTCTTTTTCACCGCCACGGCGCCGTCGTTGGTGGTGGTGAGCAAGGCGTGGCCGCCCACGGGTGTCCAGTGGTGTACGTCGTGTCCGACGAACACGCCGTCGCGGTAGATCCAGGCCGCGCCGGCGGGCAGCAGGATCTTCGAGCGATTGGGCACCTTGTACACGGTGAACACCGCGTCGCCGCCCAGGGCGATCCCCAAGTACGCAGTAAGGGACCAGGTTTTCGAGGCTTTCATGAATCCGACTCCCACCGGCGGCGTGCACGGGGCATGAGCGAGACGCATCGACCCGCATCGACCCGGCGCCTTGTAACGCGCGAGGTCGCCGCAGGGTTCAGCAGGGATGGAAAAAAAAGCGGGGGAGGAGCCGGTCGGGGCGCCGGGCTACTGGCAGGTGCCGCCGCTGGTGCAGCGGCCGCTCGCGCCGCAGGGGCGATCCAGACAGTCCGGGTCGGCGCAGTCGATGAGGCCGTCGCCGTCGTTGTCCACGCCGCCGTCGCAGATCTCCTCCGGCACGTCGCTCGAGAGCCGATAGAGCCACACGTGATCCTTGTGGGCCACCACGGCGCGCAGGGGCGGGAAGTAGGCTGCGGCCACGCCGTTGGCCGAGCCGTCGGGGTTGTCCAAGGTGCCGGTGAGGTGCCAGTCGGTGCCGTCCCACTCCCAGGTGTCGTACTGGCTCACGCCGTTGGAGTAGCCCCCCAGCATCACCACCCGCTGGCGGTGGCTGTCATAGGTCATGGCGTGGTACCGGCGCCCGGCGGGGACCGTGGCCGGTTGCCTCTCGCTCCACTGGGACGTGGTGGCGTCGAACTCCCAGGTGTCGGCGGCGTCGTAGCGGGTGCGCCAAAAGCCGTTGATGTACTCCTTGGCGCTTCCTCCGAAGATCACCAGGCGCCCGCGCGTCGCGTCGTAGGCCATGCCGCAGTGGCTGCGGCCGGCGGGGCGCGATCCCGAGGGGGTGATCTGCGACCAGGTGCTTCCGTCCAGCGCCCAGAGCTGATCGTAGTAGGTCACGTTTTGCAGGCCGCCGAACAGCACCACCTTCTGCAAGCCCGGGTGGTAGGCCATGACGGTCCCGCTGCGGGGGCTCAGCGAGCCGGAGGTGGCCGACACCACGCTCCAGTCCGTGCCGTCGTAGGCCCAGGTACCCGGGAGCGTGGTGTACTGTCCGCCGCCGCCGAACATCACCACGCGCTGGTTGAGCCGGTCGTAGGCCAGGCCGAACCAGTTGCGGGCCGGCGGCGGGTTGGCGGTGGGCACCGGGGTCCAGCTCCGCCCGTCGAACTCCCAGGTCTCGAGCCCGTCGTCGGTGCCGCGGTAGAGCACCAGCACCCCCCGATCCGGGTCGTACACGGCCTTGTGCCCGCCCCGAACGGGGGGCTGGCCCGAGTGGATCTGCTCCCAGTCGGTGCCGTCCCACTCCCAGTGGTCGCCCAGGGCGCCGTCGTCGCCGGCGCCGCCCAGCAGCACCAGCCGCTGACGGTGCGTATCGTAGGCCAGGCCGTAGCGCGCCCGGGCCGGCGGCGTGGTGGGCGGCGACAGCAGGGTCCACTGGCTGCCGTCGAGCTCCCACAGGTCATCGAAGCGAAGTCCGGTGTTGACGCCTCCGAAGGTCAGCACAGTGCGGCGGTTGGTGTCGAAGGCGAGCCGGATTCGCCAGCGGGCGCCTGGCAGGTTCCCGTCGGTGGGCGGGTTGGGGTTGGCCGTGGCGCTGAGCAAGGACCAGGACGAGCCGTTCCAGCGATAGGTGGTGTTGGTGCGGGTCCACCCCGAGGTGTGGCCCGCGAAGTAGACCCCCCGGTCATGCTCGGCGTCCCAGGCCAGGCCGCCGAAGGAGCGCGAGAGCCCCGAGCTCGCGCGCTCTACCCAGCTCTGGCCGTCGAACTCCCAGGTGTCCCCGTAGGTGTTGTCGAACCCGCTGCTCCCGCTCACCACCAGCACGCGCTGCCGGATGGGATCGTAGGCCATCTGGTGGCCGTTGCGGGGCTCGGGCCCGGTGGAGGTGCTGACCTCGGTCCAATCCACGCCGTCGTATTCCCAGGTGTCGTCGAGAAATCCGCCGGCGCCCAGCCCGCCGAACATCACCGTCACCCCGCGGTCGGGATCGAAGGCCAGGTCGTGCATGGTGCGGCCGGGGGGCACGGTGGCGGTGTCGACGCGCCGCCAGTCCACACCGTCGTATTCCCAGGTGTCGCTGCCCAGCTCGGTCTCGGTGGTGCCGCCGAAGACCACCAGCACCTGGCGCACCGAGTCGTAGACCATGGCCAGGCCCACGCGCGCGGAGACCGGCCCGGGCATGTGCGTCCAGGTCAGGCGCTCGGCGGTGCAGCCGCTGGAGCATCCGTCGTGGCTCTGGGCGTTGCTGTCGTCGCACTCCTCGCCGGGATCCACGAAGGCGTTGCCACACTCCTCGTACAGGCAGGTGGGCCCGCAGCCGTCCCCGGCGGCGAGGCCGCCGTCGTCGCACTGCTCCCCCACGGCCGTGTCGACGTAGCCGTTGCCGCAGACCTCGATGAGGCAGGTGGGCCCGCAGCCGTCGCCGCCGGCGGTGCCGCCGTCATCGCAGTCCTCGCCGGGATCCACGAAGGCGTTGCCGCACTGCTCCACCAGACAGGTGGGCCCGCAGCCGTCGCCGCCCACGGTGTTGCCGTCGTCGCAGTCTTCCCCTACGGCCGTATCGACGTAGCCGTTGCCGCAGACCTCGATGAGGCAGGTGGGCCCGCAGCCGTCGCCGCCGACCGTGTTGCCGTCGTCGCAGTCCTCCCCCGCCGCCGTGTCGATGAAGCCGTTGCCGCACTCCTCGTGCAGGCAGGTGGGGCCGCAGCCATCGCCCCCCAGGGGAGTGCCATCGTCGCACTCCTCGCCCACGGCCGTGTCGACGAAGCCGTTGCCGCAGCGCTCCGACAGGCAGGTGGGCCCGCAGCCGTCGCCGCCGACCGTGTTGCCGTCGTCACACTCCTCGCCCGGGTCCAGCACGGCGTTGCCGCACTCCTCGAACAGGCAGGTGGGCCCGCAGCCGTCGCCGCCGGCGACGTTGCCGTCGTCGCACTGCTCGCCCTGGAGCTCGTCGAGGGTGCCATTGCCGCAGCGCTCGATCCGGCAGTCCGCCGAGCAGCCGTCCCCGGGCTGGGTGTTGCCATCATCGCACTCCTCTGCCTGCTGGACGTCCACCACCTCGTCGCCGCAGACGGGGGGGGTGCAGTCGGTGCGACAGGCGTCGGGGACCACGTCGCTGTTTTGCGGGCCGTCGTCACACTCCTCGTCGGTGTCGGCCACGCTGTCCCCGCAGCGCGCGTGCAGGCAGTCGGTACGGCAGGCGTCTGGCGTGCTGTCGCTGTTGTCGGCGCCGTCGTCGCACTCCTCGGTCCCTTGCCGCACCCCGTCGCCGCAGAGCTGGGCGCCGGCGTCGATCCCGTTGTCGTTTTCGTTGTCGTTACCCGGCCCGGTGTCGTCGTCGCCACAGCCAGCCGCGCCGAAGCCGAGCAATCCGGCGAGCAGCAGCGTGGCGCAGACCTCCCCGAGCAGCCTTCGGTGACGGGCGGAGGCCGCGAACGTCGGGGCGCCAGGACAAAAAGAGAGTACAGGGGCGCGTGAATGGGAACGATCGGTCGTCATGGGAGGTCGCCTTTCCCGCCTGTGCGGGCAGCACACCACGAGGGCTGCCCGGGCCGGAGTCCGTCTTCGGTTGTGCAATCGGTCCTACGGGAGAGACGGAGCGGTTGGAGAGGGGCTGCCCAATGACGCTCCGCGTTCTCCTCGGTCCACTGGCCCCGATCGAGTGTCGCGTTTCATCTCGCGTGATTTGCTTCGATACAAGGCGCGTTCCGGTGTTTCTTGCAACCCCCCATTTGGGGGGGGGCAACGCGGAGCGCGCTGCGGGCGGGCGCCGGGCGGAGGCCACAGCGCAAATGGCTCAGAACGAGCTGGGCCTTGACAACGCCCCGTGGATTCGACATTTTCGCGCTTTCGACCTGAAAAAGGCGGCGATCGACCCCGTCCCGGCGGGGCGGCTCGGATCGGTCTTCGTCCGCTTTGCAGGTCCGCGCCCGGCTCGACGGCGCCCCTCGCGCCCCCGCGACCGGAGACACGATCTGATCAGGAGTGGGAAGATGTACGACGCGATCCAGCGAGCGGCGGCCCGCGAGCTTCCGGCCTGCCGCGATTTTCTCGAGGACCTCATCGCCATCAAGAGCCTGTCGGCCGGCGAGCAGGCGGTGGTGGAGCGCATCCGCCAGGAGATGGAGGCCGTGGGTTTCGACGAGGTCAAGATCGACGGCCTGGGCAACGTGCTCGGGCGCGTGGGCGACGGGCCCCGGGTGATCGCCATGGACGCCCACGTGGACACCGTGGACGCCGGGGATCTCTCGCTTTGGGAGCGGGACCCCTGGGACCCGGTGGAGCGCGACGGCGTGCTCTACGGCCGGGGGGCTTCGGACCAAAAGGGCGGCATGGCGGCCATGGTGTACGCGGGCAAGCTGCTCAAGGAGCTCGCCGACCACGGGCTGCTCGAGGGCGTGCAGGTGTGGATGGTGGGCAGCGTGCAGGAGGAGGACTGCGACGGGCTGTGCTGGCAGTACATCCTGCGCGAGAAGGTGCTCTCCCCAGAGGTGGTGGTGCTCACCGAGCCCACCAGCCTGCGCCTGTATCGCGGCCACCGGGGGCGCATGGAGATGGAGGTGGAGACCAAGGGGGTCTCTTGCCACGGCTCGGCGCCGGAGCGGGGCGTCAACGCCATCTACCACATGGCCCCCATCGTCTCGGGGGTGGAGGCCCTGGCCGGCCAACTGTACGAGGATCCGTTCCTGGGGCAGGGCTCCATCACCATCTCGCAGATCCGGTCCACCTCGCCGTCGCTGTGCGCGGTGGCCGACTCGTGCACCATCAATTTGGACCGGCGGCTCACCTTCGGCGAGACCGAGGGGACGGCGCTGCAGGAGATCCGGGACCTTCCGGGCCTGCAGGTCCCGGCGGTGAAGGAGCAGGCCCTGCTGCGGGTGCTGGGCTACGACACGCCGAGCTGGACCGGCTTGGTCTACCCCACGCGCAAGTACTATCCGGCGTGGGTCACCCCCGAGGATCACCCGGCGGTGCAGGCGGGCGTGGCCGCCTACCAGGGGCTGCACGACGGCGAGCCGCCGGAGGTGTCGCGGTGGGTCTTTTCCACCAACGGCGTGGCCACGGCGGGGCTGTTCGACATCCCCTCCATCGGTTTTGGCCCCGGCCACGAGGAGCACGCCCACAGCCCCGCCGACCAGATCCCCATCGCCCACCTGACCCCGGCCATGGCCTTCTACGCTGCCTTTCCCCAGGCCTTCCGACGCACGGCCCCGAAATGACGCGGATCCAGCAGCCGCTCCCGCGAGACAGATGAATCCCCTCAGGGGGCGGCGATTCCGGCGGCGGGGTCTATTCGGTGATTTTTCTCGCAGGAGGGGGACGCGAGGTGGACCGTCTTGAGGTACCATGGGGGCAAAGGAGAAAGGCACCGAGGCGAGCATGATCGACTGCACCATCGGCTTTCGCTGCGTGCGCTGCCACCGGGAGCAGCCCGCCGGCTACACCGGCTACACCTGCCCGGAGTGCGGCCCCACCGGCATCCTGGACATCCAGTACGACTACGAGCGGGCGCGGCGCTACATGCGCCGGGCCTACCTGGCGCGGGACTCGCGCCCGCACATCTGGCGCTACGAGGCGCTGCTGCCCACCGCACCCCCGGAGATCTGGCCGGGGCTCCCGGTGGGCTGGACGCCCCTGGTGAGCCCGGTGCGGCTGCGCGAGCACCTCGGCCTGGCGGGGCTGCAGGTCAAGATGGACGGCCTGCTGCCCACCGGATCGCTCAAGGATCGGGCCTCCATGGTGGCGGTGGCCCAGGCCATGCAGTGGGGCGTGGCCACCATCGCCGGCGCCTCCACGGGCAACGCCGCCTCGTCGGTGGCCGGGCTGTGCGCGCCCCTGGGGCTCCCGGTGGTGATCTTCGTGCCCGCCGCGGCCCCGGAGCCCAAGCTGGCGCAGCTTCGGGCCTACGGCGCCCTGGTGGTGGCGGTGGATGGCTCCTACGACCAGGCCTTCGACCTGTGCCTCGCGGCAACGGAGCGGTTCGGCTGGTACAGCCGCAACACCGGCTACAATCCGGTGTTGTCCGAGGGCAAGAAGACCGTGGTCTACGAGGTGCTCGAGCAGCGGCGCTGGCGCGCCCCGGACTGGATCGTGGTGCCCGTGGGCGACGGCTGCATCCTGGGGGGCGTGGGCAAGGGGCTGCGGGATCTGCGGGCTGTGGGGCTCATGGATCGCATGCCGAGGCTGCTCGGCGTGCAGGCCGAGGGGTCGGCCGCCATCTACCGGGCCTTCGAGTCGGGGGCGGATCACGCCTCGCCGGTGGAGGCCGACACGGTGGCCGACTCCATCTCGGTGGGACAGCCCCGCGACGACCGCAAGGCGCTGGCCGCGATTCGAGACACCGAGGGGCAGATGGTGACGGTGAGCGACGAGGCCATCCTCGCGGCGGGCCGGGAGCTGGGCTCGCGGGCCGGCCTGTTCACCGAGCCGGCGGCCTCGGCGGCCCTGGCCGGCGCCATCGCCGCCCGGGAGCAGGGCCTCGTGGGGCCGGCCGATGAGGTGGTGGTGCTGGCCACGGGCCACGGCCTCAAGGATCCGGTGACCAGCGCCCGCGACACCGCCGAGCCGCTGAAGGTGGCGCCGGAGCCCGGCGCCCTGGACGCCGTGCGCGAGGCCCTGTCGGAGCGCTGATCACAGAAACAGACTACAGCGAGAAGCCGAACCGGATCAGATAGTACCAGCCGACAAAGCGCGGGATGCGGCTCAAGGTGGCGAAAAACAGCCGCACCGGCGGCATCTTGTAGATGCCCGCCAGCCAGCAGATGATGGAAAAGGGCACCGGGGAGAACCCGGCCACCACCACCGCCCAGACGCCGAAGCGCTGGAACAGGGCGCGCCCCTTGTCGTAGTTCTTGGCGAGCTTGCGCCGTACGGGGCGCCAGGCGCCGATGCGCCGGGCCAGGTAGTATCCCATGTTCCCCGCGATGACCGAGGCGACGCAGATCACCGACAGGGCGACGGGGTGGCTCAGCTCGCTGCCCTCGTGGGCTACGAAGGCCAGGATCAGATCCGGGGAGATGGGCAGGGTGAAGGTGTCGATGGCCCAGATGCTCAGAAACACCCCCGCGTAGCCCCCGTGCTGGGTGAGCCAGCGGCTGGCTTGCTCGAGCTGCTCGCCCGCCAGGTGCTGAGCCAGGGCCGCCACCGCGA
Source organism: uncultured Myxococcales bacterium (assembly GCA_964346625.1). Classification (GTDB taxonomy): domain Bacteria; phylum Myxococcota_A; class Polyangia; order HGW-17; family JAJRWW01; genus CAYFWA01. The sequence goes on along the minus strand of CAYFWA010000013.1, from coordinate 3,297 downwards.
TGATCACCACCACGCCGATACCCAGATACAGCAGGTTGCGAAGCAAAAAGCGCCGGGTGCTGTCGTCCATGGGCGCGTCGTCGTCCATGGGCGCGGCGGGGTCCACGGTCGCGGCGGGGTCCACGGGCGTGGGCTCGGGAGCGGCGGTGTCGGTCATCGGGAGGTCGTGGAGCTCGGAGCCATTGAATCGGCGCTGGTGAACGTTCACGCGACGGACCGTTGGCCCGTCCAGGAGATTCCCCTGACTGTATACGATCGCGGGGCCATGGCCAGGCTGTTTTTGCTCGTCTCTGTCTTTACAGGCGCGACGGTAGCTGGAACTATCCGAGGCGCCATGTCTGCCGAGCTCATGCAGCTTCTGTGCGGCGCTCTGGTGCTCTACGGGGCCGCCCTGTGCTTTTTCGGGTATCGGGTCTTTCGGGCCTGTCTCGCCGCGGCGGGGCTCGGGGTGGGGCTATTCGCGGGGCTGGTGCTGGCCGAGGAGCTGGTGCTCGAGGGCATCGCGCGCTGGCTCATCGTGATCGGGATCGGGCTGCTGGGGGCGGTGCTCGCGGCGGCCATCTACTTCGTGGGGATCTTCGTGGTGGGTGGGCTCGCCCTGGCCGGCACCGCGGCGGTGGTGGCCGCGCGGCTCGGCGCGCCGCTGTCGGTGGCGGTGCTGGCCGGGATCGGCGCCGCGGGCGGGGTGCTGGCCATCGTCTGGCACCGCAAGCTGGTGGTGCTCGCCACGGCGGCGGTGGGCGCCCTGATCGTGGTGGCCGGCCTCGCGCCGCTGGTGAACCGGGCCGCGCCCCCGGAGGCGTTGACCCCCGGCTGGCTCGGGCAGCAGGTCGACGTTCTGCCGTCCTGGTGGCTGCTGGTGGGGTTGGGCCTGGCCGTGACGGGGGGGCTCGCCCAGCGGCAGGTCCACCGCCGCCGCTTCGGCCTGGCCCTCGGCGCCGCCTCCGCGACCCTACCCGCGGCGCCGGCCCCCGGGGACCGGGCCGCAGAGGTGGAGCGCCGCTCCCGGGCTCGCCGCCCCGCGGACAGCGGCCGGACCCACGGCGCCATCTGCCCTCGCTGCGGCTCCATCGTGGACGTGGACGCGCTGCTGTGTCACCAGTGCGGCAATGATCGCTGGGACTGATCCCGCCTCGATCTCTCAGTGACCTTGGTGGCGATCGGCGTAACGCAGGGAGCGGGAGAGCTTGCCGCCGAGGGAAGGGCCGGACGACAGGCCGTGGTGCGCGAGCAGTTCCTCGAGGTCGGCGCGGGCCTGGCGCAGGGTGAGCTGGCTCTCGGGGGCGTCGGGCGGGGCGTCCAGCGCGATCTCCACCTCGAGCTCGTGGTCCACCTCGCCGGTGGAAAAGCGCGTCCGATCCAGCAGGAGCTCCCGGCGCGCGCCGCCCAGCGACACCGGGTAGCCGCTACGCAGGTTGTCGAAGGCCATGATCACGTGCAGCGGAGCGTGGGGATCCAGGGTGACCTGCTGGCGCAGAAAGGACAGGGGCTCGGCCGCGTCCTGCAACTCGGCCGGGTGCAGCCCTCCGGCGCGCTGCGCGACGTCCCACAGATCGGGCTCCACGGGCACCTCGATGTCGGTGCGGTGCACGGCGCCCGACAGGCGCCGCGCGGGGCCCTTCACCGCCAGCAGGGCCCGCCGCGTCGCTGCGGCGTCGGCGGTGTCGGCAACGTCGGCCTCGCGCTCGAGGCGCAGCCGCAGGGCCCAGCGGGCCTGTCCGAGCCGGCGGTCCGGCGTGTCGAGAAACAGGTTTTGCTGCTTTGTCTCCCGCGCCGGGGCGCCCAGGGCCTGCCGGAGCCGGGCGTAGTCCTCGGCGCCGGCCAGGCCGATCTTGATCTCCGTCTCGTGGGTCGCCGCGGCGGCGGTGTCAGACGTGGGCCTCACGATCACTCATCCCTTCGGCCGGGTTTTGCGCACCGCCTTGCCCGTCGCTTTGCGCACCGCCTTGCCCGTCGCTTTGCGCGCGGTCTTGCGGGGTGCTTTGGGACCAGGTCAAAATTAATTCGCCATCTGGCACGCGATCCATCGCGGCTGGCTGCGTTGCTCCTCCGTTGCGTACGCCCGGTACGCGCCATCGTCGCGCCTTGCCAGCCGCGCGCCTCGCGCGCCAACTTGTCGAACGAATTCTGATCAGGACCCTTTGCGACGTGCCGGCGGCGTCCGTGCCGGTGGTGGCGCTTCGGCTGATTGTTGCAAGCGTTTTATCACAGGTTGGTTGGCCCGGGGGAAGGCGAAGCCGTCCAGCGCCTCGGGCGTCACCCACCGCAGGGCCTGAGCAGCCCGGGGGCGGGGGGTGCCGCGGCGCAGCCAGCAGCCAAAGGCGTGCAGGGTGATGGAAAAGTGCGTGTAGGCGTGATCCACCACCGCCAGGGGCGCCGCCTCGACCTCCACGGTGATGCCGAGCTCCTCGTCGAGCTCCCGCGCCACGGTCTGCGTCAGGGGCTCGCCCGGCCGCTGCTTGCCCCCGGGGAACTCCCAAAGGCCGCCGAGCAGGCCCTCGGCGGGTCGCTGCCCGATGAGCACCTCGGGGCGCCCGGGCCGGCGCACCACGCCCACCGCCACGGCGTAGTGGGGCCTGGGCGGGCGGGGGCGGCGCACCGGGAGCTGGCCCTGGGTGCCGGCCCGGCGCGCGGCGCACCAGCGGCGCACCGGGCAGTGGGCGCAGGCGGGCGCCCGGGGGACGCACACCGTGGCGCCCAGCTCCAGCAAGGCCTGGTTGTGATCAGCGGGGGGCTCGGCCCCGGCCAACAGGGTCTCGGCGGCACGCCAGAGCCAGCGCTGCACCGGGGGGCGCGAGGCCGCCTGGTGAACGTCGTAGAGCCGCAGCAGCACGCGCTTGACGTTGCCGTCGAGCACGGGGTGGCGCTCGCCGCGGGCGAAGCACAAGATGGAGCCGGCGGTGGATCGCCCGACGCCCGGCAGCGCGAGCACCTCCTCGAGGGTCTCGGGGAACCGCCCCCCGTGGCGCTGCTGGATCTCGCAGGCCGCGCGGTGCAGGTGGCGGGCTCGGGCGTAGTAGCCGAGGCCCTCCCAGAGCTTCAGCACGTCGTCGAGGGGCGCGGCGGCGAGGGCGGCGATGTCGGGGAAGCGGCGCAAAAAGCGCTGGTAGTAGGGGATCACCGTTTGCACCCGGGTCTGCTGCAGCATGATCTCCGAGATCCAGACGCGGTAGGGATCCCGGGTGCGCCGCCAGGGCAGGTCGCGGTGCCCGTCGCGATAGAAGCGCCGCAGCGCCCGGGCGAAGGCGGGGCGCGGTCGCAGCGCCGGCAGCGGCGCAGGGGGTGCAGGGGGTGCAG
>CAYFWA010000012.1:16417-27006 GCA_964346625.1 uncultured Myxococcales bacterium | reverse complement strand
ACAGAATTGATGGATCGGCGGCCGAATGCCGAAGTTATTCTTGCGCGAGCCCTAGGGCTCAGGGAAGTTGAATTGCCAGCTGTTTCCGGCCGTTCCCGACCAGTACCGGTCGTTGAGATACCGATAAGAGAAGTCATCGAAGGACATGCCCTCCACCGACACGCTAATGACGTGCCACATCATCGGTCCAGCCGGGTGACCGTCGAGGCCTGGCCCCAGGCCGAAGAGGTCGGGCAGCACGAACTGGTTGACGTTGCCTGCCAGGTACACCTTCCAGTACGAGTCCCCCTCGGGGAAGCTCTTGACCGATACCACGTGGAAGGTGGGCTCGATTCCGCTGGCGCTCCAGGTCATGCGGCTGGTGGTCGGCGTGCCACCGGGCGGCGGATCCACGGCCTCGGGGATGCCGTGCCAGCGGTCCACCAGCCTGGGGCTCGGGCCGGTTTGCAGGGCCGTGAGATAAACCTTGGAGTAGGGATACTGTCCGTTGGTGTGCGCCTCGATGAGGGCGGTGTACTGCCCACCGCCCAGCCCGCGGTCGAGCTCGGGAAGGCGGTCGATCGTCACCGGCTCGCTAATGTCGGTGAGGCTGAGCTGGGTGTCGGGGCGGATGATGAAGCCGTCTCCGCCGAGATTGATGAAAAGGCGCACCTTGTAGCCCACGGGACCCGCCTCGAGATCCAGCGGCGGGGCCGGGGACAGATCGAAGTTGATCTGCTGCGCGAGCTGGTGCTCCAGCGTGATGTTGGCCTCGATGACCTGATCGGGTCCAGACAGCAGGTTGCGGGCGACCCCCATGGCGTACGGGGTGAGCTCCCGGGTGCTGTTGTTCTCGATGCCGGCCACGGCGTACACCGCGTAGCTGCCGGGGCGGGCGTAGATGGAGTAGGCGTAGCCGGAGATGCACTCGTCCCCTTCCCGGATGGTGCCGCTTTCCCCGGGCTGGGCCGCCACGTAATCGTAGTCCCCGACGGTCTGGTAGACCTTGATGATCCGCTGCTCGTCGGGGCCGGGCTCGGGCATCATCTGATCGAAGTCGCATCCCTGGCCGAACTCCACACCCCCGAAGGTCACGTATCCCTGCACCGCCGACCACGACTGACCGGGGATGGTGCCGGGCGTCGGCGGGACGAAGGGCGTGAGGAACACCGTGACGTCCCGGGCGTCGAAGGCCACGATGGACAGGCGCTCGTAGTCCGGGGCGGCGACGGTGAGCATCTGGGGTCCGGTGAGCCCCGGCTCGCTGAAGGTCACCCGCCCGGTGGCGTCGGTGACGGCCTGATACGGCGAGCTGGCGTGGGCGCCCATCAGCACGTAGGCGTCGGGCACGGGCTCGTCTGTGTATAGATCGAGCACCGTGATGTTGACCGAGCCATCGATGGGGCCGCCGCCCAGCCCGCCGTTGATGGGGTCCGCGCTGTCGTAGTACTCGTAGGCGTCAGCCACGCTTAGGGTCTGGTCACCGTCCTCCACGGTGACGGTCTTGAGCCCCGGGGCGCTGGCCGGGGTCCAGCCGGTGATCAAGGTGGGGCTCACCCAGCGCGAATCCTCCAGCGGGACTCCGTCGATTTGGACCTCAGCCTCGGCGGAAAACTCGGTCTGGGCGCCGACGATCCGGACGAAGGTCCCCCCGGCGGTGGAGCCGGAGGGCGGATCCACGGCGAACACGTCATAGGTGAACCCCTCGCGGTACACCGCGGACTCGCCGTCGGGGCGCAGCACCTTCACGTCCACCGGGCCGACGGTCCCGGGCGGGGTGAGGATCCGCAGCCGGTTCTGTCCCTCGAACACGGTCTTCTCCTCGTCCACCATCAGCTCTCCGAAGTAGACCCGGGAGCCGTCGGCGAAGCCGAAGCCGCGGAGGGTCACGGCCGTGCCCCCCGACACGGGGCCGTGATCGGGCTGGAGCTGCGTCACCGTGAAGGGAGGGGGCACCGCGCCGTCGTTCGGGATGACGTGGGCGTCCGTGTCGGGGCCCTGGCCGCCGTTGCCGCCGCAGGCCGCTCCCAGCGCCAGCGCGGCCAGCGCCACCAGCAGTCTTGATGCGTTTCTGGGTACCATCCCTCGCCTCGACGTCCGCCCCGCGGGCGGGCTGTTGGCCACCCGGTGGCCGGCGGGCAAGCCGTCGGCCACCTCCTCGAGTACCTAGCATAATGCAACTTTCGGGTCGGGGAAAGCCGAGCCCTAAACGGCTCCGAATCAACCCCGAGGGCGTGCTGGTGGTTTCGGAGACCAACTACGACAACGTGGGACGCAACGCCGACGAGCTGCTGCGCAAGATGAAGGCCAACGTGTATCTGCCCAAGCACCCCGACGAGGCCTGCCCCGCCAAGTGGGAGGAGGGGGGAAAGACCCTCAAGCCCGGCAAGGATCTGGTGGGCAAGCTCTTCGATGCGCTGTAGCCCCTGCTCGGCGCAGAGCCCGCGATCAAGCCCGCGAGCAATCCCGCGTCAGGGTCAAGCGCTGCACGCCCGGGAGCTGACGGAAGGTGGCCCCCTGTCCGAGGGCCTGCAGGGTCGGCACCGGGTCCGGGGCGTGGGCGCCGCAGATGGCGTCGATGCCGAAATCGAACAAGACCGGGGACAGGGGGGCGCTGGCGCCGATGAGCACCACGTAGGCCGCGGGGCGGCAGTGCGCCAGCACCGAGGCGAGGGTGCCGTTGGACAGGGTGGTCCCCGTCACCGCCACCACGTCGGCCTCCGGGAGCTGGTCCGGGAGCTCCGCGGCCGCGCGATCGCCGTGGCGCAGCCCGGCGGGGAGCTCGAACACGGACAGCTCCCGGGCCGCCTGGCGCAGTCGGTCGACGAAGGGGAAGTGGCCGATGACGGCCACGCGGCGGTCCGCGCCCCGCTCGGCCAGCAGGCGCGCCGCGTTGAGCTCCCGGCAGTCTGCCAGGGGCGGCGTGATCAGCGAGTTGAGCGCGGCCACGGCGATGGAGGCTTCCAGGGTGGAGACCCCGGAACCGTTCAGGTGGTTCGTAGGAACGAAAACGCGTTTCGCAGCGTGCGGGCGACTTTCCCTGCAGCGGCGCGAAGCGCGATGATGGGGGGTGAGCCCCGAAAAACCGCGCTTTTTCGGGGTGAGGGGGGATGGGACATCCCCCCTGAACGTGTACGAGCCCCCGAACAGTCGGGTGGCCAGCGTGCGTGCCCCGGCGGGCAGCAGCCTCCCGGCCTCCTGCACCGGGTTCTGGGTGTGCTCGGGGCAGGCGGGGCGGGCCAGCGAAGCGAGCCCGAGCCGCTGCGACACGCATCCCACCGTGAAGGCCCCCACCTGTAGCGAGCGGATCTCCGGGTCGCCCGGCTGCGCGTCCAGCAAGGCGTTGATCAGGGTTTCCTGTGTTGGTTCGTTCATGGTCGTAGATATCCTGCCCATTCCTACTCCTGCCTACGCCCCGCGGTCAACGCGCCCGTGAACATTCCCTCGGGCCTTGAGTCGCTGCCGACCGCGTGGTACATAGTTGGGCAACCGTCATCACCACAGGCTCCGAGCCTGGCGCTCTACCGCTTGGCAGGCCATGAGCGCCCGGCCGATAGGGTGCGGTGGGAAACCCCCGCGCCTCCCGTGCTTGGAAAGGAGCGCCTCCATGCCGAATCGTATCCCGACAACCGATCCGCGCGCAGCGTCCCCCTGGGGACGGCGCCTGGCGGCCGCCCTGACGGGGCGGCGGCGCGACCGGCGCTGATGGCTGACCTCTCCATGGTCGCGGCGTCGCGCACCGGGCGCGCCGCGGGCGTGCCGCTGTGGACCTACGCGGCCGTCTACGGCGCCCTGTGGGGCGCCCTCGAGATCACCCTGGGCAGCCTGCTGCATACCGCCCGGATCCCGCTCATCGGCTTGGTGATGGCGTGGGGCGAGGCGGCCTACCTGGTGGCGCTGCACCGGCTGCGGCGCCGGCCGGGGCTTGCGGTGACCACGGCACTGGTGGCGGCGGCGGTCAAGGGGCTCTCGCCCACCGGGGCGGTGCTCGCGCCCATGATCGCCATCGCGGCCCAGGGCGCGCTGGTGGAGCTGTGCCTGCGGCTTCCCGGAGACCGGCTGCCCGCGCTGGTGGCGGGGGCCATCGCGCCGCTTTGGGCCGTGATGCAGATGGTGCTCACGCACCTGGTGCTGTTCGGCCTCCCCGCGGTGGAGCTCTACGGGCGGGTGATCGCGACTCTGGCCCGCGCCACCGGGCTGGCGCCCCAAAACGCCTGGGCGGCCGTGGCCCTCCCCGTGGGGCTCATCGCCGCCGTGGGGGCCCTGGGGGCGCTGTGGGGACGCCGGGTGGGAGACGCCGCGGCGCGCATGTTGATCACGGCCCGGGAGGCGCGCTGATGGCTCCTCCTCCCACGAGCGCCTCCACCGTTTCCACGGCGGTTTGCGCCGAGACGGGCGCCACCGCCTCGGCCCCGATGAACGCAGCGGCGGAGATCCCGGCGCCGGCGCCGACGCAGACGGAGGCGCAGGGGCAGGCGCAGACGGAGGCGCGGGCGCAGGCGCAGGCGCAGGCGCCGGCGCAGGCGCAGGCACCGGGCGAGCCCGCGGCGCGCCTGCCGGGCTGGATCCTGCTGGGGCTCGCGGCCCTGGTGGTGGGCTTGCAGTTCCCGGCGCGGCTCGACACCGCGGCGCTGAGCGCGGGGCTGGCCCTGGCGGCCTTGGGGTGGCTGCACCCGCGCGCCATTCGGCGGATCTACCTGTCGCGCTTTTTCGGCATCACCACGTTCGTGGCCGCGCTCACCGGTGTGCTGCTCACGCCCGCCACCCACACCCTGGGCCCGGTGCCGGTCTCGGTGGCGGGCGTGCGCCTGGCGGCGCTGCTGGTGCTGCGGGCGGCGGCCCTGCTCGCCCTGGGGGCGTTGCTTTCCCGGGCGCTCACCACCGCGCGCCTCAGCCGCATCGCCGCTCGGATCGGGCTGCCCGCCCTGGGCGAGGCGGTGGCGCGGGCCCTGTCCCTGGTGCCGGAGTTCCTGGAGCACGGCCGCGTGCTCGCCCGCCGGCTGCGGGGGGGGCGTGCAGTGGAGGGACGCGAGGCCGGAGGGCTCACCGCCCTGGCGGCCGCGCTGCTGGTGCGCGCCACGCGCGTGGCCGAGGGGCAGGGGGCGCCGGCCGATTCGGAACGCTCGGCCGAGGCCGCCTCGGCGGCGCCGCCGGAGGCTTCGGACCCGGCATGAATCAGCGCTTGGAAGCTCACGGCTTCGCCCTGGTGGCCCCGCCGCGCCGGGGCAAGACCCGGACGGTGGGCGCGCTGGGCGCGCGCCTGCGCGCCCGCGGCGTGGCGGTGGCGGGGGTGATACAACCGGCCTCGCCGCCGCGCGGCCGGGTGCGGCGCTACGACGTGGAGTCCCTGGCCACCGGCGAGCGCCGGCTGCTGGCCGAGCGACGATCCGACGGGGTGGCCGACGGGGTGGGCTTCGCGTTTCACCCCGCGGCCTTCGCGTGGGCGGCCCGCGAGCTCGAGCGCCCCGGCCCGGTGCTGCTGCTCGACGAGCTCGGGTGGCTGGAGGCCGACGGGGAGGGACATCTCCCGGCCCTGTGGCGGGCGCTCGCGGCGCCGGGGCGGCGGGCCCTGGTGCTGGGCGTGCGCGAGGACGTCTTCGCGGCGCTGTCGGCGCGGCTCGCGCCGCGGCTGCGCTCCCTGGCACGCTGGACGCCCCCGGCCGACGCCGGCGCCGGCCACCAGAGCGCCTGGCTCGATGACCGCTTGGCAACCCTGATGGAGGTATTGTGATGAGCTCTATTGCTTGTTCGTTTCCCTCGGTTCGTCTTCCCCTCGCCGCGCTCGGCCTGCTGATCGCGTTGCCCTCGTTGGCCCTTGCGGGCTGCGGCGACGAGGACGGCGATCCCTGTGCTCCCGCGGCGGCGCGGACGGTGACCGTGGAGTACGGTCAGCTCAGCGCCGACGTCGACCTCGGCACCCTGGAGGGGACCGCGGACGGGGACCTGTGCCGCGTGCCCATGGACGAGGTGTTGGCCGCCGCCGAGCTGGGCATCGACCTGACGGCGGTGGTGGTGGATCTGCGCGGCGACGACGGCTTTCAACCGAGCCAGGTGGAGTGTGAGCCCCTGCCAGGCACGAGCCTGGAGCAGGGGGATCTGGATCTGCGCACGGGCACGGCCCTGTGGGACCCGGCCCTCGGGCTGCGGGGCTGCTACTCGGTGACCGGGGTGCAGGCCCTCCTGGTGCAGGACGCTACGGCCGCGCGGTGAGCCCGACTCTGTTTCATTCGGTGCACGTTCGAGGGGGATGTCCCACGCCCCCTCGCCCCGTGCTGCCCCTGATCCTGACGTTGGGGCTCGCGGCGGTTCGCGCGGACGCGGGCGCGGCCGCGCCCGCGGCGCCGCGCCCTGGGCCACGGTCCCCCGCTTCGACGCCTCCCCCGGCCAAGGCCAGCGCCACGTCCGGCGCCAGGGCCGGCGCCAGGGCCGGCGCCAGGGCCGGCGCCAGGGCCGGCGCCACGGCCGACGCCACCGCCGTGGGCCGCCGATCGTCGGCGAGCGCGCCCCTCGGAGCTCCCTCGCGCCCCGGGCCGCGGCGCCGATCCGCGGCGCGGCCTGCCGCGGCCCGCTCCGAGCCCGCGGACGCCGGCCAGGGGGCACGCCGCGAGGGCTCGGCCGTGGTGGGCACGGCCGTGGTGGGCGAGACCGTGGTCCGGGCGGCGGCGCCCACGCCCTTCGAGGCCGTGGCCACCACGGCGGGCCCCAACCGGCCCGTGGGCAACCCCACCAGCGTGGCGGATCGCCTGGCGGCGGCACCGTCGGTGGTCATGGAGCGCAACGCCCGGGGGGAGCAGCGGCTGCTGCTCCACGGCTTCGAGCAGCCGCAGATCATCGTTCACTTCGAGGGCCTGCCGCTGCGGATGCCCTACGACGGGCAGCTCGACCTGGGCAAGATGCCCCAGGGGCTGATCCGCTCCATCTCCCTGGTGCGGGGCCCGGCCCCCCTGGCGCAGGGGCCCACCGGCATGGGCGGCGCCGTGGCGCTGCGGGGGGTGTCGCCGGGCGAGGCGCCGCGGCTGGCCCTCTCGGCGCGCGGGGCGGGCCACGCCCAGCAGGCCAGCGTGAGCACCGCCTGGGGTGGAGACTCCGGCGGGGTCGTCCTGGCCTCGGACCTGCTGTGGGATCGGGGCTTCCCGCTGCCCGCGGGCTTCGCGGGGGGGCAGTGGGAGCAGGGCGGGAGGCGCGAAAACGCCGATCGCCGCGCGGGCAGCGTCGGCTTCGTGGGCCGGGCCCGCGCCGGGCCCGACCACCGGTTCACCGTGCTGGGGCTGGGCTGGCTCGGCGCCTATGGCGTTCCGCCCGGGGTCTCCACCCCCGCCCCGCGCTTCTGGCGCTTCTCGGAGTACGACGTGGCGCTGCTGGCGGCCGCCCACGAGGGACGCTACGGCCCGCGGCTGCGATCCCGCGAGCGGCTGGACGTCGGGCTGTATCGCAACGTGCTGGTGGGCTACGACGACGCCCGCTACGCCAGCCGCCGCACGGATCGGGCCTTTCGTTCCAGCTACGAGGATCTGACCGTGGGCCTCGGGGAGCAGCTCTCGCTCGATCTCCCGGGGCGCGGCGCGCTGCGCCGGGTGCCGCTGCGGCTGGACGTGGCGCTGCGCTACGACGGGCACCGCCAGCGCGAGGAGCAGGATCGAACGCCGGCGGTGGGCGAGCTCACCGGGGACGCCGTGCTCGAGGGGCAGCTCTGGCTCGGGGAGACGGGCGCCTCGGGAGGGCAAGGGGAGGTGGAAGGGGAGGGGGAAGGCGGGCGGCACGTGCTGGTGGCCCAGCTCCAGGCCACGGGCGCGGTGCGGGTGCACGGCGACGCCGGGGGCGCCGCCGGCGAGCCCGCCGGCGAGCCCGCCGGCGAGCCCGCCGACCTGGAGGCGCACTGGGCCGGGTTCGCCGGCGGGCTGCTGGGCTACGCCTGGCGCCGCCGCCGCGTCTCGGTGGCGGTGACCGTGGCGCGGCGCGCCCGATTTCCCACGTTGCGCGAGCGCTTCGCCGAGGTGTTCGGCCGCCAGCGCCCCAACCCCGGGCTGCGCCCCGAGTCCGCCTGGCACGGCTGGGCGTCGGTGGTGGCGCGCCCCTGGCCCTGGCTGCGGCTCAGCGCGCTGCCCTTCGCCGCTCTTCTCACGGATCTCATCGAGCGGCAGGCCACCGGAAACGGGGAGCAGCAGCAGCAAAACACCGGGCGGGCGTGGCTGGCCGGGGTGGAGGTGGCCGCCGACGTGATCACCACCTTCGGCCTCCGGGCGCACCTGGGCTACCAGTTCCTGCACACCGAGCGGCTGGCGGGCACCGACAGCCCGCCGGGGCCGCTGCCCGGCCGCGCCCCCCACCAGGCGGTGGCGCGCCTGCGCTACGACGGCCCTCACCGCGTGCGCGCGGCCACCGCCGTGCGGCTGCGCGCCCCCATGCCGGCGCAGCACCCCGACACCGGCCTGGTGTCCGACGTGCCCACTTGCGTGCGCTGGGACGCCCGGCTCTCCCTCGGGCCCTACCGGGGGACCACGGTGCTGCTTTCGGCCGAGAACCTGCTGGATACGCGCTGCGAGACCGCCCCGGGCTATCCCGAGCCGGGCCGCGTCATCTGGGCGGGGGTCGCCTACCGCGTTCGGTAAACCGAATCCGAGGGGCTACGGGGTGAGGTGCACGTCGACCCAGACGTCCTCGAAGTGGGTGTTGTCCCAGGCGCTGGCGCCGATCTTGCCGTTGATGTAGCACTTGGCCTCGGCGCCCGAGCCGCACAGCAGGTAGTCCTGCACGTGGGTGGCCACGGTGTTGAACACCCAGTCCGCGCTGCCGCCCGAGAAGCTCTCCGCCAGCAGATCCCACTGGAAGGTGGTCCAGTTGTACAGGTAGACCTCGGCGCCGTCGCCGAACAGCGAGTCGTCGTAGCCCCAGGCGTCGAAGGCGATCTGATCCACGCACAGGGAGTGCTCCTCGGCGAACTCCACCCAGATCTCGGCCTCCCCGCTCGACAGGTCCGGGCTCAGCAGCACCCAGGGGGCCCCCTCCACGCTGTCGGGGCTCTCGTAGTTTCCGGTGAGCCAGAGCTCATCGGCGTAGCGCCAGCCCACGGTGATCCAGCGATCGCGGCAGGGATCCACCCCGCCGCAGTCCGGATCCGCGTCCGCCGCCGGCGGGTCGGGGCAGAAGGTGTCGCAGTGGCCATCGTCCGAGCAAGCCACCTCGTGGAGTTCGCAGTCCGGGTCGCAGGTGCAGGTGGCCGAGGAGCCCTGGGCGTCGGCCTCGCAGTACTCGTTGTAGTCGCAGCCGCAGGCGCAGTCCGGATCCTGACCCGCGGGGCACCAGCTATCGCAGTGGCCGTCCTGGCCGCAGGGGGTGCCGCAGTCGGGGTCGCAGCCGCAGGCGGTGGTGCTGCCCGGCGCCTCGGGCTCGCAGATGCCCGCGTGGAAGTCGCAGTCACAGGTCACCACGCAGGCCCCGGCCACGCAGGTCTCCCCGGCCGCGGAGTCGCAGGTGGTGACGGTGCTCCACTCGAGGCAGTTGTCGGCGTCGAAGTCGCCGCACTCCTGGAAGCCGCCGCCCGAGGGGGTGCACTGGGCGTCACCCGTCTGGGAGCACTCGTCGGTGCAAGAGGCATCGCAGATCCCGTTGGAGCAGGTCTCGCCGGTGTCGCACGGTGTCACCGGACCCCACTCGAGGCAGTTGTCGGAGTCGAAGTCGCCGCAGCTCTGCGTGCCCGTGGCCCCGGAGCACTGCACCGCGCCCTGGGAGCATTCGTTGGTGCAGGAGGTCGAGCAGAAGCCGTTGGAGCAGGTCTCGCCCACCGCGCAGTCGGTGACCGGGCCCCAGTCCGTGCAGGCGTCCGAGTCGAAGTCCCCGCAGATCTGATACCCGTCCCCGTCACACTGGCGCGAGCCGGTGGTGCACTCGTCCACGCAGGAGGCCGAGCACTGACCCCCGGAGCAGGTCTCACCGGTGCCGCAGGCCACCTCGGCGCCCCAGACCCAGCAGCCGGTGCCGCTGTCGAGCTCGCAGTCCTGGGTGGCCGTCCCGTCCACGTTGCACTTCACCGAGCCCTCGGAGCACTGGTCGGTGCACGCCGCCTCGCAGTCGCCGTCCACGCACTGCTCTCCGGCGTTGCAGGCCACCACGGGGCCCCACTCCAGGCAGGGGTCCGAGTCGTAGTCGCCGCACTCCTGGTAGCCACCGGTGACGCACTGCCGGGAGTCTTGCGTGCAGCGGTCCTCGCAGATCTCCGCGTCCGGCCGGGCCTCGGCATCGGGGAACACGTAGGCGTCCGGCTGTACGTTGTCGTTTCCGTCGTCGTTGCTCGGGCCGCAGGCCGGCGCCGACGCAAACAGCGCCAGCGCCAGCAGCGCTGTGAGCCAACCGCTGATCAATCGAGACATGAGCCATGCTCCTCGCCGGTGAAACAAGCCCCCATGCTAGCCGGCGCGTCGATCCCACACAAGGGTGTGTCGCGCCGCTCCCACAAAAGGGTGTGTCGCGCCGCTCCCACAAAAGGGTGTGTCGCGCCGCTCCCACAAAAGGGTGTGTCGCGCCGCTCCCACCAAAAGGGTGTGTCGCGCCGCTCCCACAAAAGGGTGTGTCGCGCCGCTCCCACAAAAGGGTGTGTCGCGCCGCTCCCACAA
>CAYFWA010000012.1:6327-16317 GCA_964346625.1 uncultured Myxococcales bacterium | reverse complement strand
CGCTCCCACAAAAGGGTGTGTCGCGCCGCTCCCACAAAAGGGTGTGTCGCGCCGCCCCAGTCGGGTTCACTCGGGTGGGGCAGCGGCGAGCCAGGGGGGAAATCCAGGGCAGTGAGAAACTCGCAGGGGGATTGATAATATGGACATAGCAGGTCTTTTAAATCCGTGATGGCGGTAAGTTAGTTATTCCTCATTTTAGGGTTGTCTTCGGAAAAATTCCGCTATAAATGCAGCTGACGAGACACCCATCTCGACCCGTCGTGGAAAGCCTACCTTTCCACGCAGGCCATATGCAGAGGATGTCCCATGTCGAACCCTCCTTCCAAGATCAACTACAAGCGGCTCTTCTTCATGCTGTTGGGGATCGGGCTATTTTTCGGGATCTACCTGTCGCCGCCCTGGGGGGACGCGGTGGATCCCATGGGGAAGCACTTCGCCCTGACGCACCAGGGCAAGGCCGCCATGGGCCTGTTCTGCTTCGCCGCGGTGTGGTGGGTCTTCGAGGTGGTGCCCATCGGCGTCACCTCCATCGGCATCGGGGTGCTCCAGGTGCTGTTTCTCATCCGCCCCCCGGCGCAGCTGGCCGGGCAGCCCGAGCTGCTCACCCTGCCCATCGCGTTGGGGGAGTTCGAGTTCAATCAGGTGATTCCCCGCCTGGGGGTGGGGCGCGGTGAGGGGGATCGGGTGATCTCCGGGGTGCATCTGGCCTTCAAGGAGTTTTTCCACCCCTCGGTCTGGTTCATCTTTGGCTCCATCGTCATCGGCAAGGTGTTCACCAAGACGGGCCTCACCCAGCGGCTGGCCTACAAGATGCTCACTCTGGTGGGGGAGAAGACGAGCCGGATCTACCTGGGGGCCTTCGTGCTCACGGCGGTGCTCGCCCACATCATGGCCCACACGGCGGTGGCGGCCACCATCTACCCGCTGCTGGTGGCCATCTATCACCTGTACACCGACGAAGAAAAGCCCACCCGCTTCGGCAAGGGGCTGTTCATCGGGATGGCCTTCGTGGCCGGCGCCGGCTCCATCGTCACCCTGCTCGGGGCCGCCCGCGGCGCGGTGGCTCTGGGGTTCTACACGGAGCTCACCGGCCAGAACGTCACCTTCTTCGGGCTCACCAAGTACATGTTCCTGGTGGGCTGGACCATGGTGTTCGTGCTGTGGGGCTTCATGATGGTCTGGTTCAAGCCGGAGAAAAAAGAGATCCCGGGCCTGCGCGAGCGGGCGCGGGATCTGTCCGAGCGGCTGGGCCCCATCAAGCG
Organism: uncultured Myxococcales bacterium; assembly: GCA_964346625.1. GTDB lineage: Bacteria > Myxococcota_A > Polyangia > HGW-17 > JAJRWW01 > CAYFWA01. The sequence continues at coordinate 15,055 of CAYFWA010000012.1, read as the reverse complement.
GCAGGAGGTCCTCGCCCTGGTCATCACTCTGGCGGCGGTGGCGTTCATGAGCCTGCGCTCCTTCGTCCCCGCGCTGTCGGGGGTCAACAAGGGGGGGATCATCCTCACGGCGACGATCCTCTTTTTCGTCTTCAACATCCTGGACATCAAGGACCTGGAGTCCATCCCCTGGAACATCATCCTGCTGTTCGGCGGCGCCATGAGCCTGGGCTACTGCCTGGTGGCTACCGGGGCGGCGGACTGGATGGCGGTGAGCGTGGTATCCATGCTCGAGTCGGCGCCGGCCTTCTGGTTCGTCATCGGCGTCACCTTCCTCGTGCTCATCCTCACCAACCTCATCATGAACGTCGCCGCCATCGCCATCTGTCTGCCGGTGGCCCTGAAGATCGCGCCGTACCTGGGCGTCTCCGGGGAGGTCATCCTGTTTTCGGCCCTGGTGGTGGCCGGGATGCCGTTTTTGCTGCTGGTGGGCGCCGCGCCCAACGCCATCGCCTACGAGTCCAAGCAGTTCTCCTCGGGCGAGTTCTTCAAGGCGGGCGTGCCCGCTTCCCTCATCTTGATGGTCGTCGTCGCGGTGTTCATCGCCGTGATCTGGCCCATGATGGGCATGGAGATCTACGTCACCCCGGTGGGCAAGTAGCAAAAAAGCCACGAGTCTGAAAAAAAATCCGCAACTCATCTGTGCAGGCGCCGAACATCGGGGGGAGCGTCGCCTCCCAGCGGGTCCTTGACCCTGGGGGGGTTCTTCTTCATCATGGATGGATTGATCTGCATCCGAGTACTTTGGAGGTTCGAAATGCGTTTCGAGGCAATTTCACGAGTGGTAGCGGGTCCGCTGGCGTTCCTGCTGATGGTGGGGCCGGCCCTGTCGGGCTGCGAGGCGGGGGAGCCGCGGGACGAGTTCGGCATGGACGAGGTCCTTGAAAGCGATGACGAAAAGCTCGGCAAGGCCGACAGCATCGGGGTCAACGGGCCGCCGGTGAGCCTCGACACCTCCAGCACCGCGGTGTGGGAAGTGAAAAACCAGTGGGAGGACACCGACACCGCCGCGGCCCGGGAGGCGGGCATCGCCTGGGGCGCGGACAGCGGCCTCACCTGGGACGAAAAGTACGCGGTCTGGGTGCAGTCCATGAACATCGTCCCCGGTCACGACACCTACTACGACACCTTCATGCTCACCACGCCCTGGGGCAAGGAGATCCCGGCGCCCGATCTCGAGTGCGCCGAGGTGGCCATGTTCCTGCGGGTGACCTTCGCCGCCTGGTACAACCTGCCCTTTTACCTCACGAGCGTGGACAGCTCGGGCAGCCGGGTCTACTTCGGGCACATGGGGGCGGTGACCCGCGCGGGGCGCTACAAGAGCACCCCCAAGTACAAGTACTGGTATCAGGACTACACCGATGACCTCGCCGGCCAGAGCGACGCCTACATCGTCGAGCACTGGCCGTCGGACTCCAAGCTGCGCGCCCGCGCCGTGGGCGACGGCGACGAGATGGGCTTTCTGGCCGACTACGGCGAGGGCGCCGAGCGCGGCGGCCACTACTTCGACCGAATCTTTCTCAACAAGCGCGTGGGCCATTTCCTGCGCCTGCTGCTCAACTACTTCGGCTCCATGAACCTGGCCAGCTCGCGCAACACCTACAACCTCAAGCCCCAGGCCCTGCGGGCGGGCGACGTGCTCATCGAGCGCTGGCAGCGCCGCGGCATCGGCCACGTGCTGGTGGTCAAGAACGTCGCCGAGCTCGAGGGGGGCAAGATGGAGGCCAATTTGGTCTCTGGCTCCATGCCCCGGCGCCAGCCCAAATGGGAGTCCGGCGCCTCCTCCAAGAACTACTTCACCAACGACTACTGCGGCGGCGAGGGCCAGACCAGCGACGGTGAGTCCTACGCCTCCCTCGGCGGGGGGCTCAAGCGCTGGCGCGTGGCCAAGAAACACGGCGGCTACTGGCGCAACACCTGGATGACCGCCGACGAGGCCTCCTGGATCAACGACACCGACGAGGAGCGCATCGCCGCCCGCGTGGCGGAGCTCGATGACCTGCTCGGCGAGGTGGACCCCGCCCAGCTCCGGGAGGCGTTTTTGCAGATGATCTCCGACGCCCGCAACCACCTGCGGCAGTACCCCGCCTCCTGCGCCGCCCGCATCCGGCGGGAGGAGGCCTTCGACAAGCTCTACGAGGTCAACTACCTGCACTTCGACATGACCCACGCCGAGACCGACGCCCAGTACCGTATCCTGGACGACTACGTGTTCGCCGAGCTCGAGTACGATCAGTCCAAGACCTGCTGCTGGAACTCCAGCACCGAGGCCATGTACCAGATCGTGATGGACTACAACCGCGAGCGGATGGAGACCCAGTGCCAGGCCCCGGCGGTGTTCATGGCCCTGGGGGGCGGCTTCAACCTGTTTCGGGACTACGCCGAGTCCACCGGCCGCGGCCACCTCTGGGTGGACTGGTCCGCCGACGAGCACTGCCCGCAGGCCGACGTGGACAACGACACCGAGGCGGCCCACGACTGGGTGGACTGGTGCGACATCGCCGACAGCGCCACGCCCTCGGACTGCACCGACGGTTATGAGCCCAACGACACGCCCCCCGAGGCCGCGGCCGTGACCAACGGCGCGTTCGAAGGGCTCCAGATCTGCGAGGGCGACGAGGACTACTTCGCCATCGACGCGGGGTCCGCCTTCACCGTGCGGATCGAGTTCACCCACGCCGACGGGGATCTCGACATGGCCCTGTATCAGGGCAGCGACGAGGTGGACCGCAGCCAGAGCATCAGCGACGCCGAGGAGATCTCGGCCCAGGCGGGCAGCTACGTGCTGCGGGTCTACGGCTACAACGGCGCCACCGGCCCCTATCGCCTGATCCTGTCCGAGTAGGCGGACGCGTTTCGGTGCCGATCCGCGCCCCTGGCCGCGCGATTCCCGGCTAGCCGCGCGATTCCCGGCTAGCCGAACTTCTCTTTCTTGAGATACAGCACCTCCACGGTGACCCCCTCGCGGGGATGGGGCGAGGAGGCGATGAGCTCCCAGCCCTGCTCCCCGGCCTGGTCCAGGTAGTCCCACAGGACCGGGCACCCGGCGAGGGGATCCGCGGCCTCGGTGGCCTGCTGCGGGCTCCCTTCCCCCTGCCACTGCCCGTTGACAAAGGTCACCGCGGCGTTTTGTGATTGCAGGATCTGGTATTCGAACTTCGTCATGTGAGCCTCATATCAGCCTCATGTCAGCCTCTCGAGCAGAAGCTGGCGACGCTTCGGGGGATCTCGCTCCAACCCCTGAGTGCCTGACCATCCTCGCGGCGTCAAGGCGCGTATCCCCCATTTGGGGGGTTGTATGAATACCCCGGTAAGGATTTAATTCCGGAAGTCACGGGTGCCTCGACGCACGTGATTTGCGGGGAGACCAATCGGGGAACCCGGGGAGGGCCTTGGCCCTCCCCGATGCTTTTTTGGCCCGGATCCCCGGGCCATGATATCCGAAAAGAGAGCCAGGCCGTCTTGGGGCTCGCGCCCGGACGCCGAAATGACTCTCGCGCGAGCCCATGGGATCGCCGGGGCAATTTCTGCCCCGCCGGCCGATACGGCGATGCGCGCGATGAGCCCGGAGCGGCGCGAGGAGGGAGCTTCCCATGCAACAAGTGGCGACCGTCGAAACCGAACGAAGAGTGGAAACCGAACGAAGAGAGGTGGGCTATCACCTGCGGGTCCCCTTTTCCGTGGAGGTGCGCTGCGCCTCGGATCTACGGGGGGGGACGCGGCGCTACCTGGCCCACGACCTGTCGCGGGGCGGGCTGTTTCTGACCACCATGCTCCCGCTGGATCCGGGGACCCTGCTGAGCTGTCGGTTCGCGTTGCCCGACGGCCAGCCCGCCCTGCAGGTGCTGGCCCGGGTGGCCTGGGTGCGGGGCGCCTCCGGGGTCCGCGACACCCCGGCGGGCATGGGGATACGGTTTCTGGATCTCGGTCAGGGGGATCTGCGCCGGCTCGAGCGCTTCATCGCGGAGTAGTATCCTCGGAATCGCGGCACTCGAGCACCTCGCGGACCTTCTGGGCGTAAAGGGCTTGGTTAGGGCTCGCGCAAGAATAACTTCGGCATTCGTGCGCCGATCCATCAATGCTGTCTGCATCGCTCGTCGGTTAAATACGTCAATGTATTCGCCCTCCTCGCTTTTTGACAGCATTGCGCCTCGGCGCCCTGAGCTGGACACCTTATTCGTGACCGGGGCCTTGGCAGGGGAGTCTGCTCGTTCTCGCGACGAAAAAAAGGGCGAAACTCGAGTCAGAAACACGAGATCCGGTAGCCTACCGGATCGGGCTCGCCGGTGGGGAGGATGGAGATCAAATACTCGTAGTTCTGGCGACAGAACATCTCGGGGCCGCCCGGGGACAGCTCCGCGCGCTCATCGAAGGGCCGGTTGCCGCCGGCGTCCATCAGTCGGTAGGCCTCCTCCCCGGAGTTGTGGAACCGGTCGCCGCCGGGGTCGGCGAGGCCGAGGCTGTGGGCAACCTCGTGGGCCATGGTGCCGCCGAGCAGGTTGCCCGCCACGAACACCGCGCAGCGGATCACCTGCGCGCGATCGTCCGGGGGCGCTGGACATCCCTCCCCCGTGGCCAGGGGCACGAGCCCCTCGAGCTCCGCGGGAGCCACGGGATCGCCGCCGCGGCTCGGGCGCAGGGGGTCGAAGATCTCGTCGAACAGCGGCGAGGATCCCGGGTGGAGCTCGATGCCCGGAGGCGGATGGGCGGAAAAGGAGAGAAAGGACTCCACGAACACCCCCCCGTAGCCGGGGTAGCCGTCCTCCTGGGTCAGCGCGTTGGCTCCCCCGAGCCGATCGTAGAGCCGCTCGTTGCCCACGTCCTTGCCCGGGCTGTTGTCGTAGCCCATCAGGCCGAGCCCGTTGGGATCGATGCCGGTGATGTCCACCTGGGCGTACAGCAGGTAGTCGGTGGGCGCGCTGTCCTGGAAGCTCACGTTGATGCTGCGGTAGATCCAGGCGGCTTTTTCGAGCACGCGCTCGCGCACCAGCGCCTCGGCGGCCTGGAGGCCGAACAGGGTCAAGGCGTCCCGGTATCCCTGGGTGAAGCTCACGTACACCACCTGGCGGACGGGCGCGATGCGGAAGGAGCCGGTGATGGGGTCGCCGGTCACCGTGTCGGCGCCCTTGGCGAAGCGCGGCGTGAAGGTGCCGCTGAGCGTTCCCGACTCGCTGCGCAGATCCACGAGCTGGCCGAGGCTGTCCTGCTCGTCCAGCACGTACCGCGCGCGCTCGCCGCTGTCGAAGGTGGTGACCAGGATGGTGTCCACGGTGCGCGGGCTCCCGGCGCCGTCGGGCTGGAAGCTCCCCTGCACCAGGATCTCGGTGATCTCGTCGGGCGCGCCGCCGACGAAGCCCGCCCCGGTGAAGTCCACGAACCCGCCCAGCGAGGAGCCCTCGGCGTCCACCGCGTCGAGCCGGGAGGGCAGCACCGTGAGGAGCTGCTGGATCTCGGCGGACTGGGTCTCGAGCCCGTCGGCGTGGACGTTGACCACGCGCACCGTGGCGTCGATGGTGCCGGGGTGCAGGCCCACCAGCTCCGGGGTCAACGGGAAGCGCGCGTCCCGGCGGGCGTCGCGGCTCGTCACCTCGAGCGGGATCCGGCGGTTCGTGAAGGGGACCCCGTGGTCGGCGCAGGGGGCCGGGGCGCCCTGGGGCAAAAAGCAGCCAGAGACCTCCAGCAGGGACTCCCCCTCCGGCGGGCCGAGCAGCAACGGCTCGGCCAGCACCGTGAGGCGGGCGTTGAGGGGGTGGCTCCCCCCGTCCACGCTCAGCAGCTCCGGCGTCAGGGAGGTGTGGCACTGAAAGCCCACGCCGATGGGAGCCGACGGGTAGACGTTCGCCGTAGCGAGGGAGGCCACCTCGAGCGTGGCGGTCCCCGTGAACACGCCGTCCCCGAGGGGACAGAGCGCGTCGTAGCCCCCGTCGGTGAGCGTCACCGTTGCCTGGGTGGGATCCTCCACCGCCGCCAGCAAGGCCGTGTCCACCGGGAGGTCCCCGCCGCCTTCGGAGACGTAGGTCCCTCGAAACCGGATCCGGCTCGTCCCCAGGATCTCCCCCACGAAGCCCTCGCCGCGCACCGTCAGGGTGGTGTCGGGCAGCACGGCGATGGGGGAGACGGCCTCGAGGGCCAGGGACTGGGGCCACTGCTCGGTGACGGCGTCGTCTCCGTTGGCGCAGGCCGTCCCCAGCGCGAGGGCGCAGATCCCCAGCACCAACCGGCGCGCCGCCCCGCGGCGCTGAGGCGCCCGGGCGGGGGAGGCGTCGTGGCTACTGCTGCACATCGAAGCCGATCCAGTAGGTGTTGCTGGCGCCGTTCCAGCCATCCACCACCACGTAGTAGGTCCCCGCCGCGTTGACCCGGTGCTCGAGGTGCTCGTCCGAGGTGCCCGACTGTCCGTTTTGGGAATCGCAGCACGGGGTGAGGTTGGTCTGTCCGTCCCGGTCGTACAGGTAGACGTCCAGGTCCTCGTCGAAGGAGTCCTGGTCGAACAGCACGTCCACGATCACCGTGGCGTCGGCCGGCGCGTCGAGGGCGAACCAGTCCTGATCGTCGGGGCAGATCTCCAGGTCCTCGAGCAGGTCCCCGGGCAGCGCTGGCAGGGCCTCCAGGGCGCCATCGTTTTCCTCCAGGGAGTCGTCCACGCAGCAGCCCTCCGGGGGGATGGTGATCACCAGGTCGTAGCGGTTGTTGATGGACCAGTCGTAGCTGTAGACGCGCAGGAAGTACAGACCGGGCTCGAGGCACTCGGAGACCTGCTCGTTGTCGGTGACGCTCCAGCTCGAGGCCACGGTGACGCCCTGCTCGTCGAGCAGCTTCAGGTCCACGTCCCCGTCGTCGTGGGCAAACAGCAGCGTGACCGTCACCAGGGAGGTGTCGGACAGCAGGATCCCATAGAAGTCCTCGTCGTCGCCGGTGGTGCCGTCGCCGCAAAGCTGCAGGTCCGGATACTGCCCGGCGCCGAGGGCCGGCACGTTGGGGTGGTCGATGCTGTCGTTGTCCTCGTAGGCGTCGTCCACGCAGGTTGCCTGACAGGTGGAGCCTGCCGGGAGGCAGACCAGCTCGTTGGCGCCGTCCACGGTGGTCCAGGCCGACTGGGAGCAGGTGCCGCCGCTGCCGCAGGCGGCGCCGGGGGAGGTGCACGGCTCGAGACAGTTGGCGTCTGGGCCGCTGCCCAGTGCGACGCACAGCCCCGAGTCGCACTGGACGTCGGCCAGGCACGCCTCGCAGGGGCCCAGGCCCTGGCCGCTGCCCTCGATGCGCTCCACGTCGACGGTGTACACGTCCCCCTGGGGCGCGGTGGTGCGGTGGTCACAGGTGCCCGCGGAGTCGTCGTCGTCGGTGGCCTCGATGAAGTAGTGGATCGTGCGCACCGTGCCCACGGCTTCGTCGAGCACCGGGTTTGGCACCTGGGCGGTGTACTCGCCGCTGGTGACGTCCCCGGCGGTCCGGCGCATGTCGAGCTGGACGAACTGGCTGAAGTCGGGGCTGGACGGATCCGCCGGCGCCGTGAGGCTGTAGTAGAGCACCGGGTTGCCCGCCAACCCCAGGTCGTCGCTGACGGTGGCCGTGAGCTCGATGTTCTGCAGCGTCTGCTGCAGCCCCGGGGCGCTGTGATCGATGGTGGGTCCCTCGCCCGGGCAGCTCGGCCCCAGCTCCCGGCGCAGCACGATGACGTATTTTTTGCGCCCCACGTGCCCCGCCCGGTCGTCGGCGGCCAGGTTCAAGGTGTAGCGCTCCGACCCGTCCACCTGCTTCTGGGTGGGGCACCAGGAGAAGATGCCGGCGGAGGGATCGTCCTGCACGAACTCGTAGCCGTCCTCGATGGGCTCCTCGAGGTAGATGTCAACGTCGGGCGAGTCGGGATCGTCCACCACCACCTCCATCTCGATGCAGCTCGACTCCCCGAGGTCCAGGGTCGTGCCCGAGCCCAGCGGCTCGCGAAACACGGGGACCGCGTTGCCCGCCTCCACCGTGATCTCGAAGGAGCGGCTGGTGCGGTGCTCCCCATCGGAGGCGGTGACCGCGAAGGTGTGGGTGCCCACGTCCGCGGCCAGGGGGGTCCAGCGCAGGTAGGCGCTGTTGGCGCCGAAGGGCACGAAGGTCGGGGGGTGCGCGCGGTCGTTCAGGTCCGCGATGGACTCGGCGGTCACGGTGAAGGCCAGCGCGTCCCCGTCCGGATCGGAGGCCGCGATCTCGATGCTCACCTCGACCCCCACCTCGGCGCTCTGATCCTCGATGGCCTGCAGGGTCGGGGCCCCCGAGCCTCCGCACGCCGCCCCGAACAGCGCGCCCCCGAACAGCGCGCCCCCGAACAGCGCGCCCACGGCCAGCGTCAAACCAGCGATGCGCATCGCGGGCTTGCCACGGGGGAGCTCACCGCGCGACCGAATCGCGCTGCAAGGGAAGTGGCCGGTCCTCGGTGAATCCCGCCAGGCGGTCGCATGGGACCGCTTACCGGTTATCGTCAACGATAGCGTAGACATGTAACGTCCTCCGGTCGTCCGTGGCGTCGCCGCGTACTGTAGCACATCTGTCGTGTTTCGTGCGGCCCCGCGCGTCGGGGTAGCCGGGCAGGCGCCGAGAGTGGGCGCAAGAGCCCGCCGTGCGAAGGGGGCTGCGCGGCGGGCCGGCTCCCGGGGCTCCCAGGGGTGGGGCCCTGCAGCCAATCCGACCTGACTGGTCAGCG
>CAYFWA010000012.1:0-6227 GCA_964346625.1 uncultured Myxococcales bacterium | reverse complement strand
AAGGTCAGCGAAGGTCAGCGAAGGTCAGCGAAGGTCAGCGAAGGTCAGCGAAGGTCAGCGAAGGTGGACACGGATAGGGTCGGATGGATGCAGGCCCAGCAAATAAATTTACAGCCATTCCGGTCTTGTCTGTAACTATTCCAATATTTTCTTTGACGCTGCAGGCGTGCGCTGATATATAAAAATACCGTGAAGATAAAATGGCTGCCGGCGTGGTCGCTGAAGACGGCCCATCATCGACCCGCCGAACGGCCGCGGACCGCAGATTGTAACCATATAAATATACAAATATATGTGGTTTGAGCCTGGGCCACGGGAGACGAAGCGAGCCATGACCCGATCGAACCCTGCGGTGCAGCGAATGGGCGTGAGACAGTGGCTGGAGCAGCTCCGGCAGAACCCGTGGCGCTTTGGAGCGGGCCCCTTGACAGACCCGACACAGTTTCCCTTCCGGATCGATCTGCATGTGCATCTTTCCGCTCTGGGTGAAAACGATGACCGGGCCGCATCTGCCGCGCTGCTCGAGAGCTTGATGCGGGCCCGGCGGCTGACCGGCCTCGTGCTCTGTGACCACGACCGGCTCCCCGACGCCGCCACCGTCGCCTCGATCAACCGGGGCCTGCGCGATCGGAGGGCCTACCGTGCGGTGGAGATCTCCACCTCCGAGGGGCACTGCCTGGTGGTGGGGCTCGACGAGGACGATCTGGCGGACATCGAGCCGGGCCTGTCCACCTGGGAGCTGGTCAAGATCGCGGATCGGCACGACGCCGCGGTGGTGCTGGTCCACCCGGCACAGCCCACTCCCCTGACGCCGGTGCCCAAGGGCGTGGCCGACATGGCCCCGGGCATCCACGGGGTCGAGGTGATGAGCTGCGTCACCAACAGCACCGAGGAGCTCGAGGCCCGGCTTTCGGCCCACGAGCGGGGCTGGACCATGGTGGCGGGCAGCGACGCCCTCACCACCGATCGGGTCGGGTCGGCCTTTTGCGCCTTTCCGCGCCTCCCGGCCGATGAGCAGGATCTCGCCGTTATGATCCGCGTCGGGGCCCTGCGCGCCGAGCGCGCCGGCTAGTGCTCGCGCTGGCTTCCCCAACGGCCCGAGGTAGGCCTTTTGCACACTCTGTAGTCCTTCTCCCCACATTTTCCTTGCGAGAGACCGGCTCCCCGTGTAATACAAGCAGCAATTACTCACTTGCTGCTTTTGTCTGCCGGAGGTGCCGCATGCTCTGTTGCTCAGTTGCCATTCGAATTCGCGCTGGCCTCGTCGCCCTGCTCGTCGGCGGGCTGCTTTGCGGTGGCCTCGCCGCCTGCGGCGACGACGACGCGGCCGCCGAGCACGTCATCGTGCCCGAGGGCAAGGCCGACGACTACTTCGCCAAGTCCGCCCAGGAGTACGTGGTCCAGGGCACCTCGCAGGTGACCCTCGAGCCCGACTACGCCGGCACCGCCGAAGCCGACCGCCTGGCCCGCGCCCAAGAGCTGGTGGGCTACAAGCACGTGGTCATCGAGTGGTTTCTCAACAGCTTCCTCATCGACAAGTCCGACCACAACGCCAACGAGGACTACGGCGGGTTCAAGTCCATGGTGAAGGCGGGCTCCTACGAGGATCTCGATCTCCACGCCGTGGACGAGCTCACCTACGAGTTCACCTTCCAGATGATCGTCGGGGGCACCAACGACCTGCTTTCCATCCTGCCCACCGAGGACGCCACGGACGGCAAGCAGCAGCTCACCCTCCAGATGGGGCGCATCTCCAACAACGAGATGGCCCGGCTCGAGATGAACAACGAGTGGTACCGGCGCTCGCCCTGGAGCAGCTTCGACCCCTCCACCCTGGATCCAGAGGAGCTCGAGCCCATCGTGCTCAAGATCTGGCCCGAGCAGCGGAGCACGGACGCCTGGATCGACTACGATCGGCTGTATGCCGACCAGACCATCAGCATCGCGGTGCATTTTGGCTGGGACTACCACGCCGAGTACCACCTCAAGCACTCCGAGAGCCTGTACAACTGGCTGGTGGACACCATGGGCTTCGAGTCGCCCGTGGGCGCCTACGAGGAGTACACCCGCAGCTCCGGGCCGCTGACCCGGACCTTCGAGGCCGACGGGCAGGAGGTCACCGCCCGGATCTGGCTGTACTGGGGGCAGCCCGGCACGGACACGGATCCCGACACCGCCTCCGGGGGCATCACCCTGGAAGAGGACATGCGCGAGAGCTTCGCCAGCCGCGAGGTGATCATCTACTCGGGCCACTCCGGCTACCTGTACGGCTTCGCCCTGGCCAACTGGCGCACCACCGCCGAGGGGGATCTCGACGACTCGGAGGTGCCCGGCCTCGACATGCCCGCGGACACCTACCAGCTCGTGGTGGCCGAGGGATGCGACACCTACGCCATGGGCGAGGCCTTCTGGCAGAACCCCAACAAGGCGGACCACGAGAACCTCGACGTGATTACCACCACGAGCTTTTCCAACGCCTCGAGCCCGGCGGTGGTGCAGGACATCCTGCGCGCCCTCGTGCCCCGCAGCGGCGAGCACGAGCCGGTGACCTACGGGGCGCTGCTGCGCGACCTGGACACCAACTCCTACTGGTTCAACACCATGTACGGCGTTCACGGCATCGACGACAACCCGGCGCTGCATCCCTACGCCGACCTCGGCACGCTGTGCCAGCCCTGCGAGCGCGACAGCCAGTGCGGGGGCGTGGGCAACCAGTGCTCCCGGCTCAACGACGACGAGAAGATCTGCACCGCCTTCTGCACCGATGACCGGGGCTGTCCGGCGGGCTACGCCTGCGCGGCGTCGGCCAGCGGCTGGACCATCCAGTCGCGCCAGTGCGTGCCGCTAAACCGCACCTGCCTGTCGGAGCCCGAGCCCACCGGCCCCGCCGTGATCCTCAACGAGGTGCTCGCCGACCCGCCCATGGAGCTGGCCGGGGACGCCAACGGCGACGGCGTGCGCTCCTTTGCCGACGACGAGTTCGTGGAGCTGGTCAACGTGTCCGATCAGGCCGTGGAGCTGCAGGGCTGGACGATCTCGGATGGCTTGCGCGTGCGGCACACCTTCGGGGCCGTGTCGTTGGCCCCGGGGCAGGCCCTGGTGGTCTTCGGCGGCGGCGATCCCGAGACCTTCACCCTGGCGCCGGCGGCCGAGGGCGCGCTGGTCTTCGTGGCCGAGGGCGGCCTCGGGCTCACCAACACCGGCGACACGGTCACCCTCGCCGACGCGGGGGGCGACACGGTGGATCGGCTCGCCTACGACGGCGAGGGCGGCAACGACCGGGCGCTGTGCCGCGCCACGGACGCCGACCCCGAGGCGAGCTTCATCCCCCACCCGGGCCAGGCCTTCTCCCCCGGCACCCGGCAAGACGGCAACGCTTTCTGAGCGCGATCAAGGCCTCAGGGCTCGCTCAGGAATGAGGTGTCCACAGTTCAGGGCGCCTCGGCGTCCTGAACGATCAGATGATGAGCGAGCCCTCAGTCGTCCTCCGGCTCCAGGATCCCCCGCAGCAACTCCCGCATGACGTTCACGTCGTAGGGCTTCTGGATGTAGCCAGCGAGGTTCCGGCCGGCCAGCCGGGTGCGGATCTCGGAGACGGAGTAGCCCGAGGTCAGCACGATGGGCACCGTCGGATCCAGCCGCTGCATCTCGGAAAAGGCCTGGCGACCGTCCATGTGGGGCATGGTGAGGTCGAGCACTACCAACCGCAGATCCGCAGATAGCTCCCGATAGCGCTGCACCCCCTCGCGGCCATCGCGGGCGAGCTCCACCTCGAAGCCCAGGTGCTGCAGGATGCGCCGGCCCACCGTGCGGGCCGACTCGTCGTCGTCTACCAGCAGCACCCGGCCCTCGCCCCGCCAGGCCGTCGGCTCCTTTGCCGGGGCCTCGTCCGTGTGCAGGTAGTATTCCCGGGCGGGCAGCAGCACCTTGATGCTCGTGCCCTGCTCGGGCTCGCTGTAGACCTTGATGGCTCCCTGGTGGCCGCGCACGATGCCCAGCACCGCGGCCAGCCCCAGGCCGCGGCCGGTGAACTTGGTGCTGAAGAAGGGGTCGAACAGCCGCTGTCGGGTGGCCTCGTCCATGCCGCATCCGGTGTCGGACACCTCCAGCTCCACGTAGAGGCCGGCGGGCAGCGAATCGTCGAGATAGGTGCCGGCCAGGTAGTCGCGGTCGCATTCCCGCACTGCTGTACGGAGGGAGATCAGACCGCTGCTGTCGCCGATGGCCTCCGAGGCGTTGGTGATGAGGTTCATGAGGATCTGCCGGAGCTGCGTGGCGTCGCCGCGCACCGGAGGCAGCTTCGGCGTGAGGTCGTACTTGAGCACCACGGTCTTGGAGACGGAGACCTCCAGCAGGTGCCCCATCTCCTGCACCACCTCGTTGAGGTCCAGGTTCTCGATGGCCAGGGCGCCCTTGCCCGAGTAGGCCAGCATCTGCCGGCTCAGGTCTGCGGCCCGCTGCGCCGCGGTCTCCACCTCGTCGAGGAACTCCCGCACCGGGGAGGCGGGTGACAGCATGGACTGCGCCAGGCTGACGTTGCCCAGCATGGCCATGAGCAGGTTGTTGAAGTCGTGGGCGATGCCCCCGGCGAGCACGCCGAGGCTCTCGAGCTTCTGGGTCTGCTGGATCTTGGCCTCGAGCTGCTGGCGCTGCTCCTCTTCGCGCCGGCGCCGGGTGATGTCTTGCAGGGTGCCGAAGATCCGGTGCACCGCGCCCGGCTCGCCCACCGCCTGCCCGCGCACCTGCACCCAGCGCTGCCGCCCGCGCGCCGTGGTGATCCGGAGCTCGCGCTCGAAGGCGCCCCCCTCGTCCACGATCTGCTCCACCGCGGCCCGGATCAACGGTCGGTGCTCCTCGTCATAGAAGGCCACCGTCGCGTCGACGTCGGGCACGTATCCGGGCGCCACCCCGTGGATCCGGCGCATTTCGTCGGTCCAACGCACCGTGCCCGCGCGCAGGTCCAGCTCCCAGCCTCCCACCCGGGCCACGCGGCCGGTGGCCGCGAGGAGCTGTTGGCTGCAGGCGAGCCGCTCGCGGGTGCGGCTGTTGCGCAGGGCGAGGGCGGCGAGCTTTCCGAAGGCCCCCGCCGACTCGGCGTCCTCGGGCGTGAAGGGCGAGGGCTTGTTGGCCACGCCCATCAGCCCCACCACCACGCCGTCCACCTGCAGCGGCGCGAACAGGACGTTTTCCAGCCGGACGTGACCCGCGGGCATGAACTCCATCCAGTGGCTGCGGGCAAAGTCGTTGTCGTAGACGGTGCGTTTGTCGCGGTAGGCCTCGGCCCGCAGCCCCCGGATGGGCATGGGCAGGGCCGAGTCCACGCTACAAGGGAGCCCCCCCGCCTCCAGAAACAGCACCTCGTTTTCCGCGCCGTCGGGAGAAAGCAGCGCGACGTAGCCGCTGGTGGCGCCGGTGAGCTGGCGGCAGGCGTCGAAGATCCGCCGCGCGCAGGTGGCGAAGTCGGTCTCCTGCAAGATGGCCTGGTTGGCCTCCAGCAGCGCGGCGACCTTGCGCTGGACGTAGTCGAAGTCGCCGTCACTGTCCGTCAGCGGGGCAAGAAGCCCCCCGTCCGCTGATCGACCCGGTTCGTTCATGCGGGATCACTCCATCAGAGTGGGATCACTCCATCAGAATAGAATACGGCGAGCAGGGTAGTTTTCCCGGAGCGATGGTGCAAGGGGCAATGCTACCGGCACCTCTACTTCCGATCCCTGGCCTCGTCTGGGGAGGATTCCCCGGGATCGCCACCGGGGGTGGCCCGGGTGGGCGCGGTCTCCTCGGGGGTGGGCGGGCGCGCGCCAGGCCCTCCGCTGGCGGGGGCCACCGACGAGGACGAGTGCGAGGCCGGGCCCCCCTCGGACAGGGCCAGCAGCGCGCCGGGATCGTCGGTCCGCTCGCGCCGCAGCCACGTGTAAAGCGGTGGGATGGCCATCCCGATGGCCACCAGGGCGTAGAGCCACCACAGGCGGGGGGCCCAGGGCACGCCCCAGGCGGCGGCGAGGCCCGCGACGGCGAATCCGAACACCAGGCTCGAGCCGCACAGCAGGTCCACGTCCACGTTGCGCAGCCGGGCGGTGCGCGGAGAGCGGGCCATGTACCAGCGCCCGGCCCGTACGATGCCGCAATCCTGCAGCGCGGAGATGGTGTGCCCCTCCTGCATGGCCTCCAGGTCGTCGATGAGCGCGCCCACCGTGTCGTAGCGCGCGGCCGGATCCCGCGCGAGGGCC
>CAYFWA010000011.1:25046-27646 GCA_964346625.1 uncultured Myxococcales bacterium | reverse complement strand
GCCTAATCCTCGACGGCGAAGCGAGCCAGCTCCGACTGCGAGGGCACGTACTCCCCGATGGGCACCAGCTTCTTGTTGAACTTCGCACAGTCTACCACCACCTCCCACAGCTCCGAGAGCTGCTTTTTCTCCTCCTCGGTCTCCGGCGTAAGCTCTACGACATTCTTCTCGACTGCGATCTTCATGGGGTACCTCTCGTTCGTGCGATCGTTTCTCGTCTCGTTGGGATGATAAAAAAGCGCAGGCTCTCGCGCGTCGACTCCGAGCCGACGTCCGGAGGGTGGCACTAGTTCTCGGTCATCACTTGCTCGTCGTATTCCACCTCGAAGCGCATCTTGTGCTTGGCCTCTTCCTGGGCCAGCCCGAGCAGCGTCGCCTCGAGATCGGGATTGGAGGTGGTGGCGGCCAGGTCGTTGTAGAGCCGGAACGAGGCCTTTTCCCGCTTCATGGCGAGGATGAGGGCGTCGGCATACTCGAGGTCTGCGGTGGGGTCCACATCGACGAGGTAGTCGGAGAGCTTGAGGTCGAGGACCTTCTTTTCTCCTCCCATCAAGGCCTTGTTGTCCTTGATGGCTCGGAGCTTGGCCTTGTGTCCCAGCTCTTCTTTCGCGAACGTCGCGAAGGTTTTTTTCATGGCGGCGTTTTGCATCTTGTCCGCCATCTGCGTGTAGAAATCCGCCGCCTCCTGCTCGCGTTCCATGGCGAAGTCCAGAATCTCATCAACCGAGCCCAGCTTTTCCATTGTGCTCCTCGCGATATTCTCTGTTTTCCGATATTTGGCCGAGTGCCCCCGACCGTCGTTTCAAGGTAAGGACAAATCCTCACCAAAGCAAGGGGGGGGCGGAGGCCCCCGATGGATCCGGGTGGGTGCGGCGAGGCACGTGAGTTGACACCGCGGTCCTTGGCTTGGCAACATTCCGCCATGAAGATCGCCGGGCTCGACGTTGGCAGCCGCACCATCGGGGTCGCCGTATCCGATGCCCTTGGAATCACGGCGCAACCGAGCCATGTGCTTGCCCGGCGCGGGACGCGCCACGACGTGGAGACGCTGGTGAGCTGGAGCCGCGAGGCGGGCGTCACGGAGCTGGTGGTGGGTTTGCCGTTGGAGCTCGACGGGACCGAGGCGCACCGCGCCCGCCGGGTGCGGGTGCTGGTGGACGCGCTGCGGCAGGGCTTCGACGGGCCGCTGCACCTGTGGGACGAGCGGCTCAGCACCGTGGCGGCCGAGCGGGTGCTGCTCGAGGCCGACCTCAGCCGCCGCAAGCGGAAGCGAAACGTGGACAAGCTGGCCGCAGCGATTATCCTACAGGGGTTTTTGGATCACCGCCGGCACCGAGATCACCGAGACCACGGAGAAGGCTGTGCCGATCCTCGGGAGTGATGCAGGAGTGAGAAGGCTTGCGTAGACGCCTGGCGCTGTGGTTGGTGATCGGTACGGGCTTCGCGCTGGTGGTGGCCGGCGCGCTGGGCGTACGCTGGGCCTTCGACTATCCGGATCGGGAGCTTTCCGGTCCGCAGGCCCCCCGCCAGCTCACCGTGCCTCGCGGCGCCACCTTTGGCGTGGTGCTCGGGGAGCTGCGGGACTCCGGCATCGTAAAACGGCCCTTCTTCTTCCGCCTGTTCGCCAACTCCAGTGGCATGGCCGAGCGGTTGCGGCCGGGCACCTACACCGTACGCCCCGGCATGACCCCTCGCCAGCTCCTGCGGATGCTCGTCAAGGGCCCCGAGATCAAGCTGGTCCGCGTCACCATCCCCGAGGGCAAGCACATGCTGGAGGTGGCCCACCTCCTGGCCCAGGCCGGCGTCGCCGACGAGGAGGCGCTGGTCAAAAAGATGCGCAGCCGTCGGTTCACCCGAAAGCTGGGGATCCCGGCGGCCACCGTGGAGGGCTACCTGTTCCCCGACACCTATCGGTTTCGCCCGGGCTCGACGCCGGAGCTGGTGATCCGGACCCTCGTGCGACGTCATCACAAGGTGCTGCAGCAGCTCAAGGCCCGCCACCCGTCCTACCTCATCCGGTTGCGCAACCGGTTTCGTTTCGAGGACCACCAGATCGTGGTCCTCGCCTCCATCGTGGAAAAGGAGACCGGAGTCGCCCGGGAGCGGCCCCTCATCGCGGGCGTCTTTCTCAACCGTCTGCACTCTCCGCGGTTCAAGAGCCGCAAGCTGGAGACCGACCCTACCATCATCTACGGCTGCACCGTGCCCGTGCGCAAGTCGGCGGCCTGTCGGCAGTTCAAGGGCCGGATCCGGCGCATCCACCTGCAGGACGCGGAGAACCCCTACAACACGTACCAACACAAGGGGCTCCCGCCGGGACCCATCGCCAACCCGGGGCGCGCCGCCCTGCGGGCGGTGATCCGGCCCACCCCGTCGGACTACCTGTACTTCGTATCGAAAAACGACGGCAGCCACCACTTCTCCGAGACCTTCGCCGAGCACGATCGCATGGTGGATCGCTACCAGCGGCGCCCGCGGCCCCGCCCCATCATGCGCCCGTGATCCCAGCCCACAAGTTGATGGCGTGACCGCGTGGCTGGCTTGGCCGCGGCCCCGCCCCATCATGCGCCCGTGATCCCAGCCCACAAGTTGATGGCGTG
>CAYFWA010000011.1:10017-24946 GCA_964346625.1 uncultured Myxococcales bacterium | reverse complement strand
GATCCCAGCCCACAAGTTGATGGCGTGACCGCGTGGCTGGCTTGGCCGCGGCCCCCCCTCCATCGCGTCGTGAACTACTCGCGGGGCGCGCCCCGCCGGGCGCGCTCGGCCTCTTGCAGCGCCCGCTCCCAGTCGGGGTCTGGCGTCGCGCCCAGCAACCGACCGAAGACGAAGCAAGCCCGCGCGAGTCTCAGCTCCTGGCGGATGGCCGCGTTGACGCCCTGCTCCACCAGCACCCGGCCGGCGTCCGGCGCGATCCGGTAGGCGCGTTGAAGCAGCCGCGAGGACTCGCCGAGCCGGCCCATCTCGCGGCGGATGCGGGCGTAGAGCACCAGGGCGGGCACCGAGCGCGGCGCGAGCTGCAGGGCCTGCTGGGCGTGGGCGTGGGCCCGGTGGATCCAGTCCGCGCTGGCCCCGCGGTCGTTGCGGGCGGCCGCCCGCGCGGCCTGCTCGTGGGCCACCCGCCCCAGGGTGACGTGGGCCGCGACGTGGCGGGGGTGACGTTGCAGAAGCTGCCGCAGCCGGGCCATCGCCGCCTCCCCGTGACCCACGGCCCGCTCGGCGCGGGCCAGCGCGTGTTGCCCCGAGGGGCGGTCGGGGGCGAGCCGGACGGCCGCCCCGAAGCGCTTGTGGGCGGCCCAGCGGCGGCCCTGGCGCCGCAGCGCATGGCCCTCTTGCTCGGCGCGGGCGGCGCGCTGGGTGGCAAAACGGTCCAGGGGATTGGGCCAAAGCAACGCGATCCCCAGCGCCAGGGCCCCCCCGGCCAGCGCCAGGTGTCGGGGCCGCGGCAGACGCCGGGCGGCCGCTAGCACGGCCAGGGCCGCCGGCACCGCGAGCAGCGGCGTCACCGGAGCGCGGGCTTCGCTGGAGACGAAGACCAGCAGGCCGTAGCCAGCGTGGGCGGCCAGGTTCAGCCCGATCCAGCCGCGGCCGGGGAAGCGCAACGCGAGCAGGCCCGCGAGCCCGAGCAGCAGCAGCGCGGGGAAGGGCAGGGCCGCCCAGGCGAGCGCCGGATAGCGGTCGCGGTCGCTGGCGTAGCTGTAGCTCGCGCCCGGCTCGTGGCGCTGGGCGAAGCGGTACGCCTTGCCCAGCACGCCGGCAGCGGCCTCGAGGGGGGCCCCCGCGGCCCACGCGCCGGCTAGCTCCAGGTAATACCCCGATACCTCGACGGGGGCGAGGGCCGCCTGCTCGAGGGCAGCGCTCGCTCGAAACCGCGCCTCGGCAAAGCGCGCGGAACGCGACCCGGTGAAGCCGGGGGGGGCGTGATCGGTCCCCCCCGCGCCGGCGTGGTTGCCCACGTAGACCCGCACGCCCAGGTCGGCGGGCAACACCGTGCCCGGCGCCCCGCTGGCCGCGTTCCGGATCAGCAGCGGCGTGAGGGCCACACCCAGCCCCACGGCCACGGCCGCGGCTCGGGCCAGCCGCTGCAGGC
This sequence comes from uncultured Myxococcales bacterium, assembly GCA_964346625.1. Classification (GTDB taxonomy): domain Bacteria; phylum Myxococcota_A; class Polyangia; order HGW-17; family JAJRWW01; genus CAYFWA01. Next base: position 23,514 of record CAYFWA010000011.1, on the reverse strand, counting down.
GGCGAGGGGCCGGCAGCCGCCGCAGCCGCACGAGGCCGGCCACTGCCAGCAGCAGCGCAAACAGCAGCATCCAGGGCCGCGCCCAGACCAGCGCGCCCAGCGCGAGCCCGGCGAGCACGGCCCAGGCCGCACGGCGGCGCGCCAGGGCCCAGGTCCCCACCAGGGCCGCGGCCACGTTGAGCAGTGTCATTAGGGTCACCGGCAGCAGTCGGGACTCGTGATGAAGCAGCGGCCCGTACAGGGCCAACAGCCCCGCGGCCAGCACCCCCACCTCGGGCGAGGCCAGCCGCAGGCCGAGCCAGAACACCAGCGCGAGGGTCAACAGCCCCAGCAGCGCCTGCACCATGAGCACCCGGCCGGCGGACTCCCCCACCCAGCGGTAGAGCCCTCCCAGGATCAGGGGGTACAGGGGGCTCGTAGACAAAAACTCCGGGCCCGACGTGTAGCCGTGGCTCACCTCCACGGCCAGGTCCCGGCTGGTGCGCGCCTCTCCGGATGGCGCATGCAGAAAGGGACTCTGGGACACGTAGTCCTGCAGGTAGGCGGCCCGCAGCCCGATGCCCATGGCGAACACGGCCACCAGGCCCCACAGGATGCTCGGCCGGCGGAACCAGGGCCGCGGCGCGGCGCCAGCGGTGGAGGCGGTGGCGGAGAGGGGGGCAGACCCGGACCCGGACCCGGAGTCGTCCGTGCTGGAGGCGTCGTCGTCCGTCATGGGCGCTCTTGGGGCAGGTGCGTCAGCAGGTCCAGCGGGTGCTCGAGCACCAGGGCGGGGGCGGCCGCCTCGCAGGCCGCGGGCTCACCGTAGCCCCAGCGGGCCCAGATGGGCACGGCGCCCGCCTCGCGCGCCGCAATGAGATCCGCGGCGGTGTCTCCCACGTAGGCCATCTGCGACGGCGGTACGCCCAGATCCGCCGCGATGGCCAGCAGCACGTCGGGGGCCGGCTTGAAGCGCATGGATTCGTCGGTGCCCCGCCAGGCGTCCAGCAGGGGCTGCAACCCGAAGGAGGCCAGCACGCGTCCGGCGGGCTCCGGTCGCTTGGTGGTGGCGCAGCCCAGCCGCACCCGGCCCCGCAGGGACTGCATCAGGGAGGCCACGCCGTCGTACAGGCGGCTGTGGTCCTGGCAGTGGACCGCGAAGTGGACCCGATACTCAGCCGTGGCGAGCTCCAGCCGGGCCCCGTCCAGGGTGGGGCCGGCGCACAGGAGCATCTCGGTCAACGGACGCCCCACCATGGCCCCGATGGCCTCGTCGGACAGGACGCACGGAATCTCTAGGCGCTCCAGGGCCGCGCGGATGCTGCACGTGATGTCCTGTCGGGAGTCCACCAGGGTCCCGTCGAAGTCGAAGACGATGGCCTGCATGCCGCCCGCGTTCCTACGTCATGTTTTCACTACGGCCACCAGCGATATCACCGCGGCCGTGGCGCCGGTCAGGAGGGTGAGATAGAGCCCGAAGCTCGGCTCGGCGCCCCCCGTGGTGGTGCGCAGGGCCCAGCCGGCCACCAGGCCGGCGGACACCACGAAGGCGACCTGCAGCAGCACCAGCAGCACCTGCCGCAGGCTCACCCGCACCCAGAAAACGGCGATGGCGAAGAACGCCAACACCGCCGAGTAGACGCCCGGCCCCTCGATGCCCGAGACGAATCCCTTACCCTTGACGTGGAACCAGGGCAAAAACGCCGTCACGAACAGCGCCACGAGGCTGAGCAGGGCGACCTTTTCCAGCCGGGGCAGGCGTCGATAGGAGAGCCAGATCTGCCCCCAGAAGTCGTCGAGGCCCCCCTCGTCCGCCTCCGGCGCCGAAGCCGTGAACGTGGCGCGGGCGCCTCCCGCGGGACCCGCCGCCGCGGGCGCCCGTCGCTTGGGCAGATCGGAGAGCTTGACCACCCGGGTCTCCTTGTGCTGCTCCGGGTCGAGCTGCAGCACGCTGGTGCCGTCGGTTTGGCCCGCAAGGTCCTGCTCGAGCCGTGGCCCGCCGGAGCCGGCCGGGCCGGCCGGGCCGCCCGGCTCGTTGGGAGCGCCCGGGCCGCCCGGCCCGCCGGCGCCGCCGGTGCCGCCGGGAACGCCGGGAACGCCGGGGCCGCCGTGCGGCGGGGCCACGGGCGGGGGCGGCACCGCCGAGTGCCCGGCGGCGGCCCCCGGGCCGGCGGCCGGGGGGGCGGAAGAGGCGGCAGGGGCGTCCCGCGGGACCCCCTCGGCGTCGACGCCAGGCGCGGTGTTGGCGTCCAGGAAGCTGGGATCGAGGATCGCGTCACACTGGGGACAGATGGCGCAGCCGTCGGGGATCTCGCCGTTGCAGTGCGGGCACAGCATGGCCGCGGATGTTACCACAGCGAGCCAATCTCGTTCAGTCGATCCTGGACCCATCGGGCCGCTCGGGCCGCGGGCGTCGCTCGGGTCACCCGCGCTGAGGGGGGCGCCGCAGCAGCCGGAACCAGACCTCGTAGCGTTGCATCTGGCTGCGCTGGAACTTTGCCGCGCGGTGGGTGCAGGTCTCGCGTTCCTGGCTGCCCGGCGGCGCGCCCCAGCGCACCTCGGGGCAGTCGTTCGGATGGTAGGCCCGGCGAAGCGCGGCGCGGCGCTGGATCACGTCACGCAGCCGCAGGGTCCATCGCGAGCCGTCGGAGCGGCGGTAGCGGACGCGCAGCCGTCGGGTCAGCTCGTCGTAGACCGCGCGCAGCTCCCGCCGCAGCCGCGCCGGGCTCCAGCCGTCGGGGATCCGGTACAGGCCCGCGGGCCCCGCCCGCTGGGCCATCTCCGTGGGGAAGTCCAGCACGTCCTGGATGGCCATGAGCAGGCGCAGGTCCCGCGCCGGGGTGGAGTAGATCTCCCAGGGCCCCGTGGTCTCGAAGATGGCCGGGCCCCGGGGCATGGGCATGGGGTGCCACCCCGTCCGCTCCATGTAGGCTACGCCGAGGGCCACCGACCCGATCCGCTCCCGCACCGCCTCGTACAGCGCGAGGATCTTGCTGCGGTACATCTTGCGGGGGTCCACCGGCTCGGGGTTGAGCACGTGCTGGACCGCGGCGTAGAAGTCCGCCGCGCGCGCGAACTGGCTCTGTCGCGGGGAGAAGTCCGCGGACGACGCGCGTCGGGCCATCTCCTCGTTGGTGAGCTTGCGGATTCGTCCGTTTTCGAAGCGCACCGGGCGGAAGGCCTTGAACCCCCCCGTGCTCACCCGGGCGTTGAACACGAAGGTGCCGGGGGCGAAGCGCTTGCGGGAGATGGAGCGGTCCGGGTGCGCGTCCACGCCGTAGAGCACCCCGAGCTCGTGACGCGAGCCCAGGGTTCGCTGCGCGATCACGAACACGTGGCCGGAGGGGTCCACGAAGATGCGACCGGGGCGCAGCGCCCGGCGGGTGAGGGCCACGGGGTAGAAGTCGGCGTCGTCATCCAGGGCCTTGGTGCGCGTAGTGCCGGAGTGGACCCCCCAGCCGATCCACTCCCGGGTGAACTTGTTGAACCGGTGCACCGGGTTGGGGATGTAGGAGTAGCGTCGCGTGAGGTTGTCGCGCGCCACCGGGCAGATGGGGCCGGTGACGGCGTTGCCCCGGGTGCAGCGCTGGAAGGACAAAGGCAGGCGCAGCTTCCAGGCGAAGTAGGCGCGCAGAAAGTACGGCAGGTCGCCGCAGTCGGGCATCAGCACCACGCGCGCCTTGCCCTCGGCCGCGTCCTCGGCCCACCCGAGCGCGTTGTGCAGCCAGTTTCGCCGGGAGTCCCGGGTCACCTGGTGCAGCGGCCGCCAGCCCCCCATCCCCCCCGAGCTCACGTGAAACAGCCGCGCCACCCACGCGCTGAACAGGGCCTCGGTGAAGCGGTCCCAACGCCGCTTCACGGGCCAGACCTCGGGGTAGCGGGTCCAGGTGGGCGGGGGATTCGGGCGCCACGCCACCCGCCGCTCGGCGCAGGCGGTGGTGGCGTGCGGCCCCTCGGTTCCGCTGACGCGGACCGCGAGGGACCCGGCGCGCCGCGGCCGCAGGCGCGCCACCAGCGCGTAGGGGGCGGTGGCAGGGCGGCGCTCGACGCGGACCTCGAGGGGGGCCCCGTCGAGGGTGAGCTGCAGCCGCTGCAGGTCGGCGCGTCTGAACGACAGGGCCACCACCCGCACCGGCTTGCCCCGCACCGGGCGGTGGGGGAAGACGAAGATCCGCGCGGGGGCCTGCTCGCCCGCCGGGCAGGGACGCGGCGCCCGCTCCGGCTCCCGCCGGGCCGCGGTCAGGGCATCCACCGGGGCCTGCAGCTCGAGGCGGGAGCCCGCCCGGGAAGGCGTTCTCGATCGGCTGGCGAGCCGCGTGGCGGCCTCCTGAAAGAGCCGAGCGGCGTTCCGCGGCCGGGCGCTGGCGGCCGAGCGGGCGGCGGTGGCGGGCGCGGTGGTGGAGGCGTTGCCGCGGGCGTTGGGGTTGGGGTTTGCGGTGGCGCTGGCGCTGGCGGCCCCGCCGCCGGAGGCCGCCACTTTGGGCGCCTCGTCACCATCGGCGGGCGCGGGCGCGGGCACGCGGCGGGGCGGCGCGATCATCCCCTGGCCCACATGGGCCAGGGGCGCCCGGGCCTGCGCCGGGGCCTCCGAGCGCGCCAGGGGAACCTGCAAGGAAACGGAGGGGTGAAGCAAGACGGCGGCCGCGGCCGGCAGCACGACCAGGGCCAGGCCCATCGTCAATCTAAAGCGGATGGGGGATATCCGTTGAAAAGCTCTATGCTTGTGGCTATTTGCTCGTGTCATCCTTCGTTACGCGTCACACAAATAATAGTATATACGATAAATCGGATTTTCTCCCCTTTTCGCCCGGTCGGTGTAGCCAAATGTAGTTAAATGCATCCGGTCGTGGCTCACTATCGCCTGATGTAGGATGTAGGATGTAGGATGTAGGATGTAGGATGTAGGATGTAGGATGGAGCTTGATGTAGCTTTGAGTCGTTCGCTATCGTAGCTCGACGTAGTACACCGGAGACCACGTATCGCCCGCGATCGCTCCGGGATTGAAGCAGTGGGACTGGACCGTGGAGAGGCCCGGCGCCAGGAGCACCTCCGGGTGGACGACGAGCCCGTCCACCGCGTAGCTAAGCCCGGCGGAGACTGCATTTACGAAGAGCTCGGCGCGGCCACCATCGGTGGCCGTCTCGACGACGAGGCCGTCCTGGAGCCGGGGCGTGGGTCGAGTGGCGTCGACCGAGAGCGCGGGCGCCGAGATTTCGCAACTCGGGAGCGTAAAAACGTCGATGTCGATCCGCTCTGGATCACAATCGTGAGAAGCCCACCGTACCTGGGCAAAGAGCGAATGCCTGCCCCTGCCGAATGTGACCGAGGGGTAGCGGATCGGGTCGTCCTGCAATGGATCTACGCAGGCGAGCGGAATCTCGAGCTGATCGAGATACAGGCAGACCTCGGAGCCAGCTTGCGGCTCGGTGGCCCGCACGACGACGTCGTACTGGAGGCCGCTGGTGGTGGGATCGAGGTCATCCTCGGCTTCGGTGAGGGTTGCATGCCAGTGGCCTGGGGCCACGAACTCGAGTGGATATCCGCAGGGACAGCAGCAGGCACCCGCCTCGAGACAGCCGATATCCTCGCAGTCGATATTCCCATCGAGATCGTTGTCTAGGCCATCATGGCAGAGGCTGGAGGTGTTCTCACAGAACTCCGACAGGGCCCTGCAGCCCGGGTCGTCACAGTCGACGTGGCCGTCGTGGTCATTGTCCAGCCGATCCGCGCAACGAGCGGGCGTGTTCTCCTGGTCTTGTTCCGATCGCGCATCGCGCATCGGAGAGGCGTCACCAGCGTCCAGGTGGTTGGTACCGGAAGCCGCCCCCTGGCAACTGCCAAGCAACGGCAAGATAGCGCCGAGAAACGCAGGCAGCGCGCTTCGAGACCAGGCCGCAGGTCTCTGCAAGATCAGCCGTTCGCAAAACCCGCGGCAGCCAGACCCGCGCCTCCCCGCGGCGCCCCACAGGAGCGACAGGATCGGATCGAGGGACGGACTCATTATACGCGCAGACCGCATCACAGACCTCGGGCAGGTAGGCATTGCCCCGGATTATACCTCAAGCATTGCTTCGAGTTCTACTTCGGCTCCTCGACAAAGCGGTCGCTACGGTCGCTGCCAGCCGATGCGCGTGAGCTCCGGGACGCCGTCCAGGTGCTGGTCGGCGGACACCACGGGGAGCTGGTGCTGAAGGGCCAGGGCTGCGATCCAGACGTCGTTTTCCGGGATCGGCCTGCCGGCCTTCTGCAGCCGGTGTCGCACGTCGGCATAGTACCGGGCGGTCACCCGATCCACGGGGAGCACGTCGCACTCGTCCTCCAGCCGAGAAAGCCACCGCTCGATCCGGTCGCGTCGGCGGGAGCGCTTCAGGCCGTAGCGGTACTCGCCCAGGACCACCGTGGGGATCTGATGACGCTGGGCGCCGGCCAGCACCTCGGCGATGCCCGGGTCACCCGCGAGGAGCGCGGATATCGCGTTCGTGTCGAGGATCATAGCCACTCCGTGTCCGGGATCATCGCTATTTTGTGTCCGGGATCATCGCCACTCGTCCGGGTCGATCCTCGACAGGTCGGTGTCGATGCTCGCCTGGACCTCCCGGACCGCCGCTCGGGGAACCTTGCCGAAGGCGGCGCGCCAGCCCCGCTCCTCGGGGCGGCGCTCCTCGTGGCCCAGGCTCCGGCGCAGGGATTCAGTGATGTAGGACTTCACCGTCTGTCCATTCAGCGCGGCGCGGGCCTTGATCTCCCGATACAGGGCGTCGGGGAGCTCGATGGTGGTCTTCATGGAAAAATGGTAAACCATATTCATGGGTCCCGCAAGCGCCAACCCAAGCCATGATCGTTGGGTCGCCCGTCGGCACGGCGCCTGCCGTCGCCCCGAGGTCGCGCCCAGGCCGGCGCCTGAGGCGCCAACGACACCGGGGGGGCTTCAGCGCTCACTAAAACTGACCCCCTCCTGCTCATTTAAACTGACCCCCCTCCTGCGATGCGTCGATCTGGCTAATTCTGGTTACGGTGAGCGCCACGGTCAGCAGGTGTGCACGGTCGGCGTCTTGGCGTCGAATGCCCAGCCCATGCGCTTATCTGCGGCTCGGCCGCCGCTGGTCACCGCAGTCCGAGCGCCAGCATTTCTACGGCGAAAAGGCGACTGGCAAGGGAGCTAAACGAGCCTTTTCTATCCCTGATTGTGCACCCCACCTACAGCTACAGGCACGATCTCCTGCCCAAAGATATTGTTCTGCTTTGCTGCCCAGACATCCCTCAGAACCTCCATTGACGCCGCTGCGGCCCGGCTGCGGCGCGTCAAGGAGATTCCTGTTCGGTAGCAGGTTGGCTTCGCACCGGAGGTTTCTGGAGCCGAGCTAGTAGGTCACTGATTAGCGTGTAAACGCTCCAGTCGAAATCCGCTAAGTGTAGCCGTCTGCGGTATTGGCGAAGCAGCATCCGTTCGTCCAACACCGTGAAGCTGGTCACTTTGCGAGATGCGAGGGTGAACACGGCGATGTCGGTCATGTGTGGCCCGAGCGCGATGCTGCGGGTGACCAAAGCGTCGACCACGTCGGTTGGAGGACCCTGTATCGCAACGAGGCTGGAGACCCATCCCGGTATGAGCTCGTGGTACCAGTTGTCTGGAATTTGCCGGATTTCCTCCACCGTGGGTGGTGTATTCTCGCCTATCTCGAAAAATCGTTCGGGTCCAAACGCTCTAAACTCCGAGAAACTGCGAACGAAGCCCCGCCGAATTTTGGGATGAAGAGCATCGTTCTCGACGATCCGTTGCACGAGATGACGGGCCTGTGGTGCCTTGCCGAGCGCGGCGGCTAGACTCTGAACGGCGTATCCCCAGATGAAGGCAATCCGGGGTTGTGGAGTCTCCTCTGCGGGATCGAATCGTGCTGGTGACAAAAGGATCGGGTGTAGGGTGGCGTCATTGATGAAGGACAAAACCCGGCTGTGCAGCGCGTTAGCGGCGGATAACACGGTTTCTCGAACGAGTAAGTTGTGCTTGTAAAGAGATGTCGTCAGCTCGAACACTACAGTAGCGATCCCGGACGAATCGACGGCAGATCCGTGAAGATCTATACGCCGCTTTTCCACCAGGTCACCCACGACCTCGACAGTGCGAACGACTTCCTCATCGGTGAGAAGCTCGATGCTGTGAACGAGATCCAACGCATGACCCGGAGCGGTGCTAATGGAACCTTCCTGCACGATGTCGAGCTTCGCAGCGACGATGTCGCGGATCTGGTCTGGGGGCTTGAGTCCGAGCGACATTGAGAGCCACAGCGCCATGCTCTGTTCGACGGAGGGACCGTCCTCTGGGATTGGCCCGAAGCAGAACTTATATACCTGCTTCTTGACTCGGCGAGCTAAGGACCTGTCCCGCTGTATCGCTTCTGCTACAGGCTTAGCCCCGAGCAGTGAAAACGCGGTTCGAGAAATCGGCCAGAAGCTCCGCTTGGCATCGATAGGTTCAAGGTGCTCGAGCACGGTCTGGACGATTGTCCGCAGGCTTCGCTGAGAAAGGAACGTGGCCAGGTGCTCGGTCGCATCGATGGCAGCCTCTTGCGACAGCCATGGTCCATTTGCAACTCGTGCGCAGAGTACGGCCACGATCGTGTCCTCGTCGATGGAGTCATGGAGCCACCCCGGGCGGCGCATCGCCAGCGCCTTCATTGCCTTCATCGAAGGGCTGATCGCGTCGATGTTGCTGCTGGGGACCTGCGGTGCGCTTTCTCTAGCGAGCTCGACCAGGATTGGAACGAATGCAGAAACCTGATCCTTCTCAAGCGTCTCGGATTCGGCTACCGTCTCGAGCATGCGAGCCAACATCGCCGCGCGATGGACCCTCTCGCCATGGAGTTGTCCAACGGCTTCGTGGGCCTTTTGTAACCCCTCGGGACTCAGCGTACACAGCGCCGAACGGGCTTGCTGCGGAAGTCGCTTCAGGGATCTGGCCGGACTCTCCCCGCAACCAGCAGACCTCACGAGATCGAGGGCCGCTTCGTCTACCTCCGCTGGCTGCCTCAAGAGCCTGAGTATCGCCCGCGAAAAGATGGATCGTTTGGCGACCTGAGAAGAACCAGCGGCTACCGCAGTTGCAATGGCTTCATCGAGCTGTATTTGCGAGCTTTCCTCATCCGTGGACAGGATGGATGCGGTCGCTGTGTAGTAGTCACGGAGGCAATACAGCGGATCGTGTTCGCGTACGGTTTCCGGGGGGGGTACGGGAGAGTACTCGTAGTCGCGGCTGGAAAGACTCGCCTGAAACCGGTGGAACCACAGCACATTGTTGAAGTGAATTCGGGCAGAATAATGAAGGAATTTCGCACGCTCGCTTTCGAGAAACTCGACGGCATCTCCCGAACTCCGCGCCTCGGAGATCGCAGCGGCTTTTCCGGCCAGAAGCACGGCCTTTAGTGCGGTGTAGTCGGGAACCTCGGAGAGGCCGATGAGGCGAACCTGAGCCTCTGTGTAGAAATCGATCGCTTGTCGTGGATGGCCATGGTACCGCGCCACATCGGCGACATGTTTTGCAAGGGCGAATCGCAGTCGGCTACTTGCTTCGCTACCATCGAGCGCACCAAGCAGCTCATCGAAGCGAGGGTTTGGGTTGTGGATCGTGGACGCGAGCATCCGAACGCCCTTCGCGTGGCGTCCGAGGAGTTGGTCGATATCAGCAATGGGACGCTGGGGAGGTCGTATCAGATCCCGATGGCGGGAGTAGCATATTGCGTGAACGATGAGATCGCGGTCGGCTCTATCGCCATGAGAGTCGCCGTAAAAACGAGCGAAGGATGTGGTGTCTCCCCGAAGCCAGGCGCGAAGAAAGCGCCGATATCGCGAATCGTCTTCGCTGGGTGGTACCTCCGTGTAGTCGTCGATGATCAGCTGTTGCGATTCAGATGCTCGCTCGACCTGGCTCAGGAAGTACTGCGAAGCACGGGGTGAGCCCTCACGCTGGGCCGCCTCGGCCGCCAGAAGGAGCCTCAATCGGGCCGGGTGATGGGCATCGAGGACGAACAGCAGGGGCCACTCGCCGACTTCGGCATTATACAATCTGAGCGTTTTCTCGAGTGATGCCATCGGCAGATACCTAGCCGCTATCGACGAGTCTAAGCTCTCGTTCAGAAGCAAAAGACCGAAACGGTGGGCTATTTCGATGATACTGCTCTTCTAGTTTTTCCCGTTGGCGGTGAGCCCGCACATGCTCCTCTACTGAGCGCTGAAGGTGGATCAACGCCTGGAAGAACTGGTCGAACGACTGGTTACCGCACGGCTGGACGTAAAGCTCGAAGAGCATTTCGAGCTTCAGTTGCATTTTGTTGGCCCAATAGGCGTGCCCGAGGTGTCGAACGATGTTCCACCGGCGTCGTGACAGGCGGTCGACCGTGCAAAGCGAGGCTTTCAGCGCAGGTTCGAATCGTTCCAGAATACGTAGGGGGGCGTCCGCCTCCTCAATGCAGGCTTGTATGTAGTCAACGACCGCTTTTTCCTCGATCTGACGAAATGTGTTCTTAAGGGGCTCTGCTGGCCCTACCAGCACCTGGTGAACATCGTCGCCGTCGAAGCTCGTTAGCGTTGCCCTTCTGCTACCTTCCTCCCAGATTCGATTGATGCTCCTCGACGCTCCGAGCAGCGCTGGACTCGTCCATCCCACGAGGTATCCGTTGTTGGCGTCGACCGTATTTGCGAGTAGAGTAACCTCCCCTCGCTCTTCAGCCAAAGAGAGCCTCGTACGCGGAAAATCGATCTCTGATCCGTCCAGAGGACCGAGCAGGTCCGGAGCGCTGGTTGCGTAGCCGATCGGGATGCCGATTCCCGCCGGAGAAGCGACCTTTCCGCCCACCGCGATGGCCTTGAAATATCGTTGCTGATCACTGCTCATCGCTTGGCTCCTCTAGTCGCCGACACAAGCGAACTGGATCATCGACCACTGCGGGTTGCGTTCGCGCGAGCGCCGCAAGGGGGTCGTCCGGGTCGTCCAGCACCCGCTGCAGGATCATTTCGTGGCTGGGCTGGTCACAGCCCCAGCGTTTCAGGTGCTCGGTCTGTGAAATAGGCCCTTGGATACGAATCTCCCAAGAACAGTAGCGGAAGTCGCCAGTGTCGAAATTCCTCGCGTGTCGAACCGGGGTGTCGTCGGGGAAACGGTTACCGCTGTTCTCGAAGCTTGGGACCGGACTTTCTGCGGCGTAGTCCCTAGGATTCGGGAAGAATTCGATCAAATACTCCGCGAAATGCTCACGCCAATCAAAGAGATCTGACAGCGTTGCGTCGATGAGAATGCAGGCACGCCCTTCTCTTTCTTTGGCATCGGCGATTTCGCGGAAAGGCGTGACGTGACCGCAAAAGGCGCCGCCAGTATCGAAGGGGTTCGCAGTTCCAGTCTGGTCACACTCGACTTCCGAAGAATACACGAAACCGATGTTGCCGAAGTCCGCGTGTAGCCGTCCCGCGTAGAAGTACCTCGATGGGGCGAGGCCGCAAGCTTCCTCAACGCGCCGCGACACCAGTTCAGGATCCGGATTCGGCTCGGGTAATAATCCCTTGCCACGCACGAGATCCTCAAAGTGGGTGACGGTGCATAGGCAAATCGCTTCCGCGTAGTCTCGACATTGGGAATCGCTTCCGTTCTCTTTCGCCATAAGCCGCTCCGGCTGGACTATCGGTAGTCTAGTACCAAAAAGTAGCGAAAACAATCCAGTGTGGCTTGCACTTCCTAGGTCCGAGTGTGGACGGTATCGGATGTCGATGCCGAGCTTCTGGATAACACGGTGGATTCGTGCCGCTGCCAAGTGTTTTTCGGTTGCCATATTTCGGATGAGAGCCCATCGAGTAACACCCCAACGGAGTCAATTTCAAGGTCGCGGGTTCAACGGCGATTGTTCCATGTCTTCGGGTCGCGTCGACCGTGATACAGCGCGAGTACCACGATGCTATCGGGCCGAGGTACCTTCAGGCTAAGATCAGCACCCAACGTGTACGGGATCGGCGCGAGGGTCAGCGCTCGGTCATGGTGAGGGTCACCAGGCAGGAGCCGCCTGGCTCGCGGGTGATCATGGCGACCACCATGCTCTTTTTGCGGTTGGCCGTGATGGCGCGGGCCTGGTTTTCGTCGCCCGAGAGGGCGGCGCTCGCTGCGCCGGACAGCCGCGGCTGGGGCATGATCTGAAAGCCCTTTTTGCGCAGCCGGCGGATCACCTCCTGGCGCAGGTCCTGCATGCCCTTGCCCGCCGCGCAGGGGCGCTCGAAGCTCACGCTCAATAGCTCCTTGGACAGGCGCCGGGCCGCAGGGGGAGCCTTGTCGCTCCAGAGCTTCAGCGCCGCGGGGACCGCGGCGAGATCGGTGGAGGCCGGGCGCATGGCGTCGGGAGCTTCGTCGCCGGCTCCGTCCGCGCGGGGGCGCGTCGGTCGACCCGGGGACGGGCGACCTTTTTGGCTCGGGCCTCCGGTGAGCTCCTCGAGGGCGAGCTGGAGGCGGACCTGGGCGCCAGAGGGGTGGGCCTCCACCGTGTAGCGCAGCCGTCGCAGCGGCTTCGGCTCGCCATCTTTTTCCTTCTTGTCGTCCTGGCTGCCCTTGTCGTCCTGGCTGCCCTTGTCGTCCTGGCTGCCCTTGTCGTCCTGGTCGTCGTCGGGCTTGGTGGGCCGAGCGAGCTTGGCCGGGCGCGGGCGGGGGTGCGGGGGCGTCTTGCGGGTGGCGACGATGGTGTCCGCGGCCTCGGTATTGGGCAGCGACCAGCCCTTGGCCGCGAGGGCGGACCGGATCCGCTTGCGCAGGGCGGCAGGCGGCTCGGTGCTGGTGCCCCGGATCTCCACCCGGCTGCCGCCGGCGTCGTAGACCCGCTCCTGCCAGCGGATCCGATCGGCGAGCACCACCACCTCCGGCGGCACCGGGGGCGTCCAGCGCTGATCCCGCTTGCGAAGCACCTTGCGCTCGAAGCCGATGCTGGTGCGCGCCGCGTCCAGGGCCTTGATCCGGCCGGTGAGCTGGAACATCCCCCGCTTTGCCCGCAACCCCCACAGACCCTCGCTCACGCGCTGGATTCGGAGCTCGGTCCACCGCTCGCGCGGCAGCCGGCTGCGGTAAAACGCCACGGCCTGCTTGGCCATCACCGGAGCCTCGATCTCCAGCAGGAAGCGCTCCCCCCGCGCCGCGGACAGCTTCACCTCTCCGCGCGGGATCACCGGGATGCCACCCTGATGCTGGATCTCGTCCTCGGCGCTTTGGGAGGCGCCGTCCTTGTCTTTTCCGCATCCGCCGGTCAGCCCCCCCAGCGTCGCCACCAGCAGGGCGCCCAGCAGCACGCCGGCCGGCGTTCCGGATCGCGCAACGCGGAGCCGGGAGGGGCGCCGCCGCCAGCGCCGTTCAGGGCGCGGCCAGGAGCGCGACCCGGTCCGCGTCATGGCTCGGGCTCCTCCGAAGGGTTGGAGGGCGTCGGCTTTACGGCGTCGCCTTCCGCGGCGTCGCCTTCCGCGGCGTCGCCTTCCGCGGCGTCGCCTTCCGCGGCGTCGCC
>CAYFWA010000011.1:0-9917 GCA_964346625.1 uncultured Myxococcales bacterium | reverse complement strand
TTCCGTGGCGTCGTCTTCCGCGGCGTCGCCTTCCGCGGCGTCGTCTTCCGCACCGCCGTGGCCATCGTCGCCGCCCTCGCTGCCGTCGTTTGCGCCGCCGCCATCACCGCCGCCAGTCTCCGCGTCTTCGTCTGCGGCGGTCTCCTGCGCGCTCTCGGTGACGGTGGTCACCGACACCACCTGCTCTCCGGTGCCCAGCCGCACGAGGCGGACCCCTTGGGTGTTGCGGCTCATCAACGAGATGTCGGCCACCGACAGCCGGATCAGCTTGCCGCGGTCGGTGACCAGGAGAATGTCGTCCTCCACGCGCGCCCGCCGCAGATCCACCACCTGGCCGTTGCGCTCGGAGGTCTTGATGGTGATCACGCCCAGGCCCCCGCGCTTCTTGGTGGGGTACTCGGAGGCCACGGTGCACTTGCCGAAGCCCTGCTCGCACACGGTGAGCATCAGTTCCTCGCTGCGCTGGGCCACGGTGTCCATGCTCACCACCTCATCGCCCTCGCGGAGCTGGATGCCCTTCACGCCGCGGGCCGTGCGCCCCATGATCCGCACGTGCTCCTCATGGAACCGGATGGACTGCCCCGATTGCGTGCCCAGGATGATGTCCTGCTCGCCGTCGGTGACCCGGACGTTGATGAGGGAGTCGCCCTCGCTGAAGCTGGTGGCGATGATCCCGGTGGAGCGGACGTTGGCGAAGGCCATGAGCTCGGTGCGTTTGACCAGCCCGTGGCGGGTGGCGAACACTACGTACAGGTGGTCGGTGAACTCGGGGATGGAGCGCAGGTTCACCACCTTCTCGTCTTGCAGCTCCAGCACGTTCACCAGGGCCTTGCCCCGGGACGCCGGCCCTCCGGAGGGGATCTCGTAGGTCTTTTTGAGAAACACCCGGCCGCGGTCGGTAAACAGCAGGATGGGGCGGTGGTTGCTGGAGACGAACACGTCGGTGATGACGTCCTCGTCCTTGAGCGCCGCCCCCCGCCGGCCGCGCCCGCCCCGACCCTGGGCCCGGTACTGCGCCAGGGGCGTGCGCTTGATGTAGCCCGAGTGGGTCATGGTGATGACCATCTCGTCGTCGGCGATGAGATCCTCCAGGGCGATCTCCCCGGTGGCCTCGGCGATCTCGGTGCGGCGCTCGTCGCCGTAGGCGTCGCGCACGGCGATCAGCTCCCCCACGATGAGGTCCATCAGCAGCCCCTCATCGGCCAGGATCGCCTCCAGGCGCCGGATCTCGGCGGTCAGCTCCGCATACTCCCCCTCGAGCTTCTCGCGCTGCAGCCCGGTGAGTCGCTGCAGGCGCATGTCCAGGATGGCCTGGGTCTGTCGCGCGCTCAGGTGGTAGGGGCCGCGCTGTCGAGCCACCGCGAGCTCCTCCTCGGGCACCCCGGCCCGGCGCAGAAACGACTCGAGCCCCTTGAACTCGATGGCGCGCAGGCGGCGGGTGGCCTCCTGGGTGTCCTGGGACGCTCGGATGGTCTCGATGACCAGGTCGATGGCCTCGATGGCCACGCCCAGCCCCTCCACGATCTCCATGCGGTCGCGCGCCTGGCGCAGCTCGTACTCGCAGCGCCGCACCACCACCTCGCGGCGGTGATCGATGAAGTGGCGCAGGGCCTCCTTGAGGTTGATCTGCCGCGGCTCGCCCCCCACGATGGCGATCATGTTGACGCCGAAGCTCGTCTGCAGGGCGGTCTGCTTGTAGAGCTGGTTCTGCACCACCTCGTCCACGGCGCCCTTTTTCAGGGTCACCACGATGCGCATGCCCCGGCGGTCGGACTCATCGCGGATGTCGGCCACCCCCTCGATGGCCTTGTTTTTCACCAGCTCGGCGATCTTCTCCAGCAGCCGCGACTTGTTGAGCAGGTAGGGGATCTCGGTGATCACCAGGAGCCGGCGGCCGCCCTTGGTCTCCTCGAAGTGCGCGCGGCCCCGCATCACCACCGAGCCACGCCCGGTCTCGTAGGCCTGGTAGACGCCGGCGCGGCCGTAGATGATCCCCCCGGTGGGGAAGTCCGGCGCGGGGATGTGCTGCATCAGCTCGCTGACGCTCAGGCCGGGGTCGCGGATGAGCGCCACGGTGGCGTTGATGACCTCGGTGAGGTTGTGCGGCGGGATGTTGGTGGCCATCCCCACGGCGATGCCCGAGGCGCCGTTGACCAGCAGGTTCGGCACCCGCGTGGGCAGCACCAGGGGCTCGAGCTCCTTCTCGTCGTAGTTGGGGACGAAGGGGACGGTCTCCTTCTCGATGTCGGCCAGCAGGTCGCTGCCTACCCGCGCCATGCGCACCTCGGTGTAGCGCATGGCCGCCGGCGGGTCGCCGTCCACCGAGCCGAAGTTGCCCTGCCCGTCGGCGAGCATGTAGCGCATGCTAAAGGGCTGGGCCATGCGCACCAGCGCGTCGTACAGGGCGGAGTCCCCGTGGGGGTGGAACCGGCCCATGGTATCCCCCACGACGCGCGCCGACTTCTTGTAGGGCTGGTTCCAGTGGTTCTTCAGGATGTGCATCGTGTACAGGACCCGTCGATGCACCGGCTTGAGGCCGTCGCGGACGTCGGGGAGCGCGCGCGAGGTGATTACGCTCATGGCGTAGTCCAAGAACGCGCTTTTCATCTCCTCTTCGATGTTGATCGAGACGATGGCTTGGTTGTCCGTCGGAGAGTTTTCCATGGGATGATCTGGGGGGCGCTTCAGCGCCCGGATCCACCGCGAGACGAGGTCACGGTAGCGGGGTTTTGCCTGGGAAGATCCGCGTCACGGAAGTATCCGGTATGTGGGCGCTAATCGCAACAAAATTATTGGATTTTTCCCAAAATGAGCGGGAGCGTGGGGCCCTTGGAAACCGGGCGCGGAACCCCGCGGATCCGATGGGGTTTTCGAACCCGACTCTGGCGCCGGATTCGGACCCGATTCTGGCGCCGATTTCCGGGCTTCGAAAGGGGCGGTGACTCGGGGGCTGCGCGCTAGTCGCGGGGCTCGAGGGAGGGTCGTCCCTCGCGCAGAAACGTACCCACGAAGTGCCGGTAGTCGCGGTTCGCCTCGGGGTTGTAATACAGCACGAAGTGGCCGTCGGTCTGGCCCCAGGCGTTGTACTGCAGCATCACGCCGGTGATCTCCCCATCGCGCAGGTTGCCGGTCACCGGACGGGCCAGGGGAGCGAGCTGCGCCGGGCCGGCCTCGGGGTCCACCTCCGCCGGGGCGAGGCCCGCAAGCGGGGTGAGGGCCAGCCGCGGGGTGGGCTCGAGCCAGGGGCCCACCAGCTCGAGACCGGCGGCCACCGCCAGGGCCTCGGTGAGCGCCGGGGGCGTATAGCTGTCGTAGAGCCCCTGGGAGAGAAACACGTGCTTCGGCGTGGCGCCGGACACCGGCTCCCGGACGAAGTACCGGCCGTAGTTGACCGGGTCGGCGGCCTCGATGAAAAGCTGGATGAGGCTGAGCATCGGGTGGAACTCGTCGGGCGGCGCCGACGCGTTGAGCAGCAGCTCCACGAGCTGGGGGATGTTCACCGGCTTGGTCTTGGACAGAAGCGACAGGATCATGTTGCCGCCCGCCCCCGACAGCACGGCCGCCTTCACCTTGGGCTCCACCGCCAGGAAGGGAGGCCCCGTGAGGCCCCCCTGGGAGTGGCCCATGAACAGGATCCGGTCGGGATCGAAGCGCAGGGGCTGCCCGGTCTGGGGCGCCGCGGGGACGTCCATGGCCTCCACCAGGCGCAGAAGCTGGACGTTGTCCAGCGCGCCCTGGCGGACGTTGTCGCGGGCGGCCACCGGGTTTTGGAAGTTGAAGAAGCTCGTCTCCGGGCTGCACGGCCCCTCGCCGCAACGCGGGCCGTGGAGCACCTGGTCGATGCCGATCACCGCCGCGCGTCCGATGAGCGCGCCGCGCTGGTAGATGAGGGCCAGATCGCGCGCCTCGTCGCCGAGGTGGCTCCGGTAGCTGCCCCCCGTTCCGTGGGCATAGAGCACCACCGGCCAGCCGGCGGCCGGGGTCTCGCCGTCGGGCACCGACAGGGAGAAGCGGATGGGCTCGGTGCGTTGGAGCACCGGGACGCCGCCTTCATCGAAGACGAGCTGGCCCCCCTCGCGGGAGTAGGGGGGCTCGCCGTGCTGGTAGATGGGCCCCTGGTAGGTGCCCTCGTAGATGTGGTAGCCGGCGTCGGTGCCCGCGTACTGCAGGTCGGCGGGCACGGGCGGCGGCGCGGGCAGATCGTCGTAGACCGCCTGTCGCAGCGCGATCATCTCCTCGATGAACCGCTGCGTGGTGAACACCGCGGCGTTGAGCACGTGGGTGGTGGGCAGGCCCTGCTCGGCCAGGTAGGTCCGCAGCGGCGCGTAGGCCTGCCGGGCGGCCTCCAGGGTGGCGTCGTCGGTCTCTCGCGCTGAAAGCACCGTGAGCAGATCGAGGTCTCGCCGAAAGGGCTGCCCCCGCGCGTCGCGCAGGTCCCGGGTCAACAGGGCGGCGTAGGTGGTCCCCGGCCGCAGCGCCCACCCGGCCACGGGCAGCACGACGAGGTGGTTTTCGCCGATGTAGGTCCCGGCGTCGGCCTCGAACCGGGTGCGCACCGGCGAGCGCTGGCCGTAGGTGGGGGAGGTGGGGTCGATGTCCACCAGGTAGACCGACGCGCCGGCCGCGAGGCTGTGGGCCGGGGAGGCGGGCAGGGTGGCGGAGTCCAGCGGCGCGGAGAACCGGAAGAAGATCCCGGCGGCGGTGCCCCAGCCGCGGGTGGACTCGTCGATGACGCTCACGTATTTGGCCACCAGCGCCGAGGGTTGGGGGAAGCCGCGCAGGCTCACCGTGCCGTCGGCGTCGAGGCGGATGTCGTTGGGCCAGGGCAGGGTGGAAAACCCCGCCTCGCCCTCGGCGCGGGGCACCTGGAAGTAGGCCAGCGGGGCGCCGCCGGGCTCGTCCACCTCGCCGCAGGCCGGCAGGGCGGCGACGAGCAGAGTCGCGGTGAGCAGGGCAGTGGCGAGTCGGGCCGCGGTGGCGAGCGCCGGCAGTGCGACGCCAACGCGAAGGGCGGGCGAGGCGCCACGCCGCCGGGGGGAGGGAAACGCGCAACGCCGCCGGGGGGAGGGAAAAGATCGAGTGGTCACGTTAGCCCTCATGATTCCGCCGGATGGGGTATGGTCGGGTCCTCGGCGATCCCGCGCTCGTTTGGCTCAAAGCCCCAGCCCGGCGCCCAGCAGGACCCGCCAGGCCGGGCCGTCGTCCTCGCCAAAGGAGCCGGGGTAGACATCGGCCAGCACGTTGATCCGAATGAAGCTCGCATGAAACGCTGCGCCCAGGCGGATGGCCGGGCGCGCCTCCGGGGCCACGTCGAGCACCAGGCCGAGCTCGGCGTGGCCGCCCATCTCGTGGCTGCTGGGAGTGTAGGGCAAAAAGAGCTGGTAGACGAGCCCGAGGCTGGCGCGGCGCCGGGCGTCGGTCTCCACGCTGAGGGCGAGCTGATCCTGGCGGTCTCGCAGCCGCAGCGAGAGCCCGGCCCGCAGCCAAGCCTCGGCGCCTCCGGCGGTGAAGCCAACCCCCAGGGTCACGAAGCCCCCGAGGGGGAAGCGATGGGCTTCGGCCACCGCGAGGTGGAGCACGTCGTAGCCTGGCGGGACCCGACCCACACACCGCCGCCGCGGCCCCACCGCGCGGCAGCGCAGCTCGACGTCCGCGGTCACCACCTGACCCCGCGGCACGTCCACCTGCAGCGACGCCCGTCCTTGCGAGCCTCCGGGTCGCGGGCGGGCCGCCGGGTCCCGCAGCCGCAGCTCGTGGTGGTAGGTGAACGGGTCGTCGCGCCGGGCCAGGAGCTGGGCGACCTCGGCGCCGGTGCGGGGCCGGCTGATCCGATCGAAGCCTCCCACGCTCTGGGTGGCCAGCCGGATCTCCCGGGTCCCGTGGGCCCCGAAGCGCACCTGGATCCAGCGTCGCCGCAGCGGTCGCTGTCGGGTGCGCCCGGGTACCGTGAACAGGCCCTTTTCGCCGGGGCGGACGCCCTTGCCCGTGGAGCGCCAGCGCCGCTTCGTGTTGGACGCCGCGTCGCGGTCGGCGGATTGCGCGGGCGGTCGGCCAAAAAGCACCTTGCGGCCGTCGACTTGGGCCGACACCGCCAGCTTGGGGGTGAGCACGAGCAGCCACACCCGGCGCGCCTCCCCCGGGTTTTTCACCACGTAGGTCTGCTCCAAGTCGCAGGCCACGCCGTCTCGGGGGCAGCGGAGGTGGATGCGCTCGGCGGCCAGGGTCAACCCCGCGGGCAGACGGCCCAGCAGCGCCCCGGTGGGCCGCGGGTGCTCCCCCGGGTAGCGGCTGTCGCCGGGAACGGGCTCGTCCTCGGGGCCCGACATCCGGCGTGGGGCGGGGCTCGACGTGCGCCGAGGCGGCGCGCGGCGAGCCGTCTTGCTCCCCGACGCGGGGTGCCGGGCCGGAGCCGCTTCGGTCGGGCGCGGCCGGGGCGCGGATGCGGCGGCCGCGCCCGACCGGGGCGCGGATGCGGCCTGCGTACCCGCGGCGTGCAGCAACGCGAGCAAGCCGAGCCCGGCCGTGAGACGTATACCAGGGGAGGTGCCCCCTGGACCTGGGCGTGATCGGGTATCCATGCGAAGGATGCTATAATACCGTGCCCGTTGACAAAGGTCACCCCGCCGACCGTGGCGATGGCGAGCCCTTCTCAGCGTTTCAGCGATTTCTCAGACTCGAGTCTCGCCCTTCTTTCGTCGCGAGAACGAGCAGAAATCGTGCCTGGCAAGGCGCGACAAGATTTCTGTCGAAGGCGTACTTGCGGTACGTCGAGACAGAAATCGCCGGAGCAACGCAGCCAGGCGCGATTTCGGCCGTTCGCAGCAGACAGAAGGGCGAAACTCGAGTCAGAGTTTCAGCAATGGAGCCGGAAACCACCATGCAGCAGACAGCCCTGATGAATCTTGGCGGAATTTCAGCGGACCTCGGATTCGATCCCCCGGCGGAGCGTCGCGGGCCGGCTTCGGGTCGGCGCCTTGCCCGGCGCGGCGCGCCCCGGCTCGCGGTTCTGGTGTGGGTAGTGGCGGCGGCGCTCGGGCTGGGCACGGCCGCCGCCCGGGCCGACGGCCTCGAGCAGGCCCGGGCCCAGCTCCAAAAGGGCCAGTACGACGCGGCCCTGCGGGCCTTCAAGGGCCTGCTGCGCGGGAAAACGCGGGGCGAGGCCTTGCTGGGCCAGGCCGAGGCCCTGCGACAAAAGGGGCAGTACCGCCAGGCCGCCCAGTCCGCCCGGGCGGCCCGGCGGATCCGCGCGGTGCGCGGGCGGGCCGCCGTGGCCCACGCCGAGGCCCTGTTGCATCTCGGGCAGTACGCCAAGGCGATCCAGGTGCTGGAAAAGGCCGTGGCCAATGACTCGAAGAACTTCGCGGCCCGCGCCCTGCTGGGCGAGGCCTACCAGACCGTGGGCAAGCCGCTGAAGGCCAAGGTCATGTGGAAGGACCTGTACCGCGACTGGGACAACGGCCTGATGGACAAAAAGAGCGCCGCGCACACCTTCCTCGTGGGCCGCGCCGGCGAGGCGGAGGGCAATCTGCAGTACGCCTCCGACGCCTACGAGCAGGCCCTCCGCCTCGATCCCAAGCTCTATCGGGCCAACCTGCGCTGGGGCCGGCTGTTCATGCTCAACTACAACGTCCCGGACGCCGAGCGCTGCTTCAAGGACGTGCTCAAGCACAACCCCCACCACGCCGACGCCTGGGCGGGGCTGGCCTGGGTGGAGTGGTACGCCGCCCAGCCCAAGCGCGAGCGCGGACGCAAGCACGCGCGCAAGGCCCTCGCGCTCAACCCCCATCACGTGGAGGCGATGCTCTATCTGGCCTCCATGCATCTGTACGACGCCGAGTACGGGCGGGCGTTGATCCTGGTGGAGCGGGCGCTGAAGGTGAGCCCCAACCACCTGCGCGCCCTGGCC
This sequence comes from uncultured Myxococcales bacterium, assembly GCA_964346625.1. Classification (GTDB taxonomy): domain Bacteria; phylum Myxococcota_A; class Polyangia; order HGW-17; family JAJRWW01; genus CAYFWA01. The sequence continues at coordinate 2,011 of CAYFWA010000011.1, read as the reverse complement.
CACCTGGCCGCGGTGCACTACCTGCGCGACAAGCAGCAGGCCTACCAGGCGGTGAAGGCCCGGGCGCTGAAGATCAACCCGCGCTACTCGGACTTTTACTACCTCGTCAGCCGGTTCACCACCCGGCACCACCTGTACGCCGACTCGGTGAAGCTCAACAAGAAGGCCAAGGCCATGGACAAGGACAATGCTCGAGCCCTGGCCGAGCTGGGCATCGCGCTCTTGCGCACCGGACGGGAGGGCGAGGGGCTGTTTTGGCTCAAGGAGGCCTGGAAGATCGACAAGTACAATCACCGGGTGCTTAACCTGCTCAACCTCTACGACGAGCTGGCCAAGAAATACACCACCATCAAGGCCGGCCACTTCCGGTTCAAGGTGGCCAAGGACGAGGTGAAGATCATCAAGCGCTACGTTCCGGGGTATCTGCGCAAGGTGCTCGCCCAGTACATGAAGAAGTATCACTGGAAGCCCCCGGGGCCGCTGCAGATCGAGCTGTTCGAAAGCCCGAAGCAGTTCACCGTGCGCACCTTCGGCGAGCCGTCCCACGGCGGGATCCTCGGGGTGTGCTTCGGCCAGGTGATCACGGCCATGTCGCCCTCGGTGGGCCGAGCCAACTGGGCCATGGTGCTGCATCACGAGCTGGCCCACGCGGTGCACATCGACATCAGCGGCGCCCGGGTGCCCCGCTGGTTTACCGAGGGACTGGCCGAGTACGAGACCATCCAGGCCCGCCCGGAGTGGCGGCGCGAGCACCGGCTGGACGTCTACCGCGCCATCCGCCACGACGTGCTGGCCGGCATCGACAAGCTAAACTACCGCTTCACTCACTCCAAGACCCCCAAGGGCGTGGTGATCGCCTACTTCCAGTCCTCCCAGGCGGTGGCATTCATTCACCAGCGCTGGGGATACAAGGCGCTGAACAAGGCCCTGCGCCTCTACGGGCAGAGCAAGACCACCGCGGAGGTCCTCCCCGCCATCACCGGCCTGAGCACCACGCAGTTCGACAAGGCCTTCACCGCCTGGCTGCGCAAGCGCTACCGGCACTATGACCAGAACTTCGACCCGCTGTCGGCCGTGGTGGTGCCCCTCGCGAAGCTGAAAAAGCGCGCCGAAGCCTTGGCGAGCAACGCGTCGAAGAACGCCCGGAGCAAGGCCAAGGCCAGGGCCAGCGCCAAGGCCAGCGCCAAGGCCCAAGCCCACCTGGCCGTGGGTTACCTCATCCGGCGCAAGCTCAAAAAGGCCCGCGCCGCCATCGACGCCGCCCTGGCCCAGGACGCCAAGGAGCCCGTGGCCCGTTTTTTGAAGGCAGAGATCGCCTTTCGGACCCGCAAGCGCGCCGCCGCCGAGAAAATCCTTCGCGCCCTGCTCGCCGAGGGCCACGACGGCTACGCGGTGCGCATGCGCCTGGCAGCGCTGGCCCGCAAGCAGGAGGACCCCCAGGACGCCCTGGCCCACTACGCCGCCGCCAAGAAGCTCGACCCCGAGCGATCGGGCCCCTACGACGCCCGGATCCGCGTCTTTGCCAAGCTCAAGAAGCCGGGCAAGGTCCTCGAGGAGCTCGCCGGCCTCGCCCGGCTCAAGGAGGGCAGCGGGAGCCTGCTGTACTCCATCGTCACCCGCGGCGCCAAGCTCGGCCGCTGGGACATCGTCCGCAAGTACGGCCGACAGGCCCGCGAGATCCAGCCCTTCAACCTGCTGGTGCACGAGAAGTACGCCTGGGCCCTCAAGGCCGGCGGAAAGTACAAGCAGGCCATCTTCGCCTTCGAGTCCGCCCTGGCCACCATCCCCGACAGCATGCCCCCCGAGCGGCGCGAGAGCCTGAAAAAGAAACAGGCCTGGATCCACCTGGGCATCGCCGAGTGCTGGGCCGCCCTGCGCGACCCCGAGCGGGCCCGGGCCGCCGTGCTGCGCGCCATGGACTTCGACTCGAACCTCCAGCGCGCCATCGAGCTGAGAAAGAAGGTCGACCCCGACTACCGCCCCGGATCCTGATCCCCGCCCTCGTTCCCCG
>CAYFWA010000010.1:17422-28160 GCA_964346625.1 uncultured Myxococcales bacterium | reverse complement strand
GGGCCCCCGCGCGATTCACTCGCGCGGGGAGGGGGGCTGGGACAGCCCCCCTGAGTAGCGATGTCTACGAGTAGTACCTTTTCTGACGTCCCTCCTACCGATACCTCCCAAATATCTGCACGGAGGGTCAAACAGCAACCAAGGCTGACTGGCGCGAAGCGCCGATTGGGGGTGGGGCCCCCGCGCGATTCACTCGCGCGGGGAGGGGGGCTGGGACAGCCCCCCTGAGATGCGGGAACTAGTTGAACGGCACGCCGAACAAAAAGTACGTGGAGTGCCCGCCGGGCTCCATGATGCCGTAGGCGTAACCCACGCGAAAGGTGAGCGGCTGGTAATAGCCGATGACCAGGTCCAGCAGCAGCTCGGCGCCCACGCCCACCTTGACGTCCTCTCGCTCCAGGGGGCCGAAAAACGCCGCCCCCACGTCGCAGTAGGTCGCGGCATACAGTCGGCGGAAGTAGATGGGCAGGGTCCAGGGGGCCCAGTTGATCCAGGTGATGGGCAGCCGGTACTCCGCGTTGAGCAGGTGGTATTGATCGCCCCACAGCGCCGCGGCGGGGTAGCCCCGCAGGTAGGCGCCGCCCACCGGCGCCACGTCGATCAGGGCTTGGAGCAGATCCTGGTTGGGCAGCCCCCCCACGGTGTAAAATCCCCGCCGCCCCAGGTCCCCCCGGGTGATGCCACCGGCGAGGCGCAGCGCCAGCACGTGGTGCTCCAGCCAGGGCATTGGCAGGTACTCGATCCAGCTCCAGGTCACCGTGAGGAGTTGGAAGTCGCTGCCGAGCACGGGGGTGTAAAGGCTGAGATACAGCCCCAGGCTCCGCCCCTTCTCCGGGCTCACCGAGTAGCGGTAGCCGTACAGCCGGCCGTAGGAAAAGCCCAGCGACACTCCGGAGAGCTGGCCCCGCTCGGGGCGTGAGACCTGCGGCAGGCTCGGATCCAGCGGCAGCTCGGGCTCTTTTACGGGATCGAAGCGCTGGTAGCGGTAGGTGAAGCGCAGGGTGGCGGAGCCGAAGCGCCGGGAGCGCAGGATGGGCAGCCCCATGGAGGCCGCGAGCAGCACGTTCTGCTCGGTGAACACGTACCCGATCTGATCCAACGTCAGCCCCCCGCGGGGCCCGCGGGCATAGCTCACGCTCAGCGACAGCGAGGGCCACAGCCGCAGGTAGCTGTAGGATCCGTTCACCGCCACCGCGCGCCGGCCAAAGTTGTAGGTCGCCGACAGGTTCCACCAGTGCAGCTCCGCCATGTCGTTGCCCTGCAAAAGAACGGTGAGAAACTCGTCGCCGGGGGTGAAGCCTGCCTGGAGCCACCAGCTCTCGGGGTACAGGCTCAAAAGCGGGTTGTAGTCCTGCACCGTAAACGGCGGGGGCTCGCCGCGCACGATCCGGGGCTCCGGGCGATCGTTCAAATAGGGCAGCGCCGGCAAGAATCGCGAGGGCCGCAGGGGCATCCGAAACAGATCGTAGCCGCGGGCGGTAAATCCCACGTACACCAGGGTCTCGCCGTCTGCAGAGACGTCGGGCATGAGAGCGCCGTTGACCACGTTGGTGACCTGGCGCAGCGTGCCCCGTTTCACGTCGGCCGCGTAGATGTTGTAGATGCCCGTGCGATCGGAGGCGAAATACACGGTGCGCCCATCGGGCGACCAGGCCGGGGTGATGTCCTGCGCCCGATCGTCGGTGAGCCGGCGCTGCTTGCCGGTGGCCACGTCCACCAGCACCACGTCCCGCTTGCCCCCCTGGCGCCAGGCGCTGTAGGCGAGGGTCTTGCCGTCCGGGGACCAGCGCGGCGTGGCCACCTGCTCGTAGCGCTTGGAGCGCACCAGCACCCGGGGACGCTGCCCCTGCCGCAACCCCTGGCGCGGCAGCGTCACCAGGTGGGTGGTGCCCCGGCGGTTGAGCACCGCCGCGATCCGGCGCCCGTCGGGCGACACGTCCGGCTCGCGCATGCGCTGGGCCTCGGTGAGCCGCCGCCGCCGGCCGGTGCGCAGGTCCAGCTCGAACAGATCCTGGTAGTCGTACACCGCGCGGTGGGTCTCCCACTGGTGGTACACCAGGTGATCCCCGTCCGGGTCGAAGGACGAGGCCCCGCCCCCCTCCAGGCGGACGAGCTTGCGCGCCGCGCCGCCGCCCACCGCGAGCCGCTTCAGCGCGTGATCGCTCTTGCCGTCGTCGTCGCTGAAGGCCAGCCACCGCCCGCTGGGGTGAAACCGCGGCCAGTAGGTGTACTCCCCCGAGTGCGACAGGCGCGCCCCCCCGCGGACGCCCCGCCGCCGCACGGCGCGGGCCTGCAGGCGGTAGCGCCGGCGCAGGTCCCGCATCCACTCGCGGTAGAGCTGGACGTAGCCCTTGTTTGCCAGGTGCCGCCGCGCCACCTTGTTGAAGCCGTAGGGGATCCACTCGTCGCCGTAGTCGTGGCTGATGCGCACCAGGCGCTTACGCCCGTAGCGGCTCGCCAGGTACTTGAGGAAACGCGAGCCGTACAGATACGGCGTGGAGCCGTGAGGGAATCGCACCGGGGCCGAGGAGATCTCGCCGAGGTCCTGCGTTTTTTCCTCGAGCACCGCCGCCCGCAGGTACATGTCGTAGAGGCTGTTTTTGTTGCGCCCCCCCGCGGTGAAGCGCGACTCGGAAAGGATCGCGATGCCCTCGATCCACCAGCTCGGCTGCAGGTGGTTGGGGGAGGCGGTCTTGCCGAAGACCCAGTTGATGAGCTTGGCGACGCCGCCGATGGTGTCCAGATGCAAAATGTGGGTGTACTCGTGGAAGATGAGCCCCACCATCCAGTCGTCGTAGTCGTTGAGGGTGGACACGCTGTCGGGGGACGACAAAAAAAGGCGCATGACGTTGCGCGGGATCACCGACGCCGAGCCGTTGGCGCCGTCGGTGTAGTCGGTGAGCAGCACCCGCAGCCGGCCCGAGGGCTGGTGCTCCAAAAACGGCGACAGCAGGCGGTGGGCCGCCTCGCAGACCACCGCCACCCGCTCGGCGGCCGCCCGGTGGCGCCGCGCGAAGTTGATTTCGAAGTGCTTCGTCTTCAGGGTGCGCCAGCGCAGGCTCGGATCCCCGGCGCGGGCCGGGGCCGTCCCCGCCAGCGTGGCCAGCAGCACCGGCAGCAGGAGCCCGCCGCCGCGCAGGAGGCCACGGATCGGCACGCCGCGGCCCCGGGAGCCGGGGCCCGGGGAGCCGCGGCCCGGCATGCCGCGCCGCCGTTTCGGGGGGGACGGGCCGGGGCTGCGCGCGCGATGCGCTCCGCGACCGGGGCGAAGCACCTCGACGCGCGAGGACGGCGACTGCGGGGGGCGTGTTTCCATGGAGCTTCGGAACCGAGGTGCGTCAAAATCGTCCGCTGAGCACGAGCCCGCCCACGGTGGGCCGCACCCGGACCGCGGCACGGGATGAGGGGAACTCGGCGCCAGGGGCGGCCTCCCGGACGGGCACCCGCTCCACGCCGCCGGAGCGCAGCACCACCACCAGGCCCCAGACCGTGGTAAAGAGCGCGGTGGCGCCCGCCGCGATGAGCAGGCCATCATTGACCCACTGGTAGGTCTGGCCGCGATCGGCGGCCAGCAGGCGCCGCTCCACCGAGCGCGACTCGTCGTCGAGCACCGCCTGCTCGTGCAAGGTGATCCCCCCCGTCACGGCGAGGGTCACCGCCAGGGCGGCCGTGACCCCCACCCCGGTCCAGAACACGCCCCACCCCTTGCGCGGCTTGCGACGCTCCCGGTAGACCACCACCTTGGACGAGGGCTTGCGCAAGGAGATCTTTCGCGTGACGCGCTGCCCCGCCCGCACCGTCACCGTCTCGGTGGCGGTGAGGTAGCCCTCGCGCCGCACCACCACCACGTGCCGCCCGGGCTCCAGCCGCTGGGGGACGTCCATGGGCGAGAGCCCCACCTCCTGGCCGTCGATGAGGATCGCCGCCCCCGGCGAGGACACCTCCACCCGCAGGGTGCCGAGCTGTCTTTTGAGGACCTGCACGCGCTTGCGCGCCAGGCGCACCAGCTTCGGGCGGGTGTTGGCCGGCGTATCGCGCAAAAAGCGCTCGTAGGCGTCCAGGGCCGCCACCTTGCGCCCGAGCTCGCGGTAGGTCTGCGCCAGGTTGAAAAGAATCTTGGGGCTGGCGTAGGTGGCGTAGGCCTGCTGGAACCGCTTCAGGGCGCTCAGGTAGTCGCCCCGCTGCAGTTGCCGCACCCCCTGGATCACCAGGGCCCGGGCGCGCTCCCGGGCGCTTTTGTCCTCGGCGCCCTCCGACTCCCCGGCCCCGCGCCGGGGAGCGGCCGCGGCGCGAGCGGCCCCGGCCCCGACGCCGGTGCCGGCAACCGGGCCGGGGAGAGGGGAGGGGACGGTGACGATCACGGTGCCGGCCGCCGCCAGCGCCACCACGAGCCCTGGCCGTGCCGAGGCGTTCATGGCTTCTCCACGCGGCAGGCGGCCCGCACCGTGTCCCCCACATCCATCTCACCGGCCTCGCTGCGGAGGCCGTCCATGTTCGGGCGGATGTACAGCGTGAGCCCGGGCTCGCACTGCGGCTCGCGAACCAGCTCCCAGCAGTAGCTCTCGCCGGTGTGATCCTCGTGGCAGCCAGGCACCTCGGCGAGCACCTGCTCCTGGGCGCCCTGGCCCACGTTCTCCACGATCTCCACCTGGCAGTCGCCCTCCAGCGGCGCGGTGGCGGGGTCCTGATCCACCACCGGGTCGGAGATGCACCGCACCACCGAGCGATTCTGGAACAGGTTCACCGCCTCGTCGATCATCCACCCCGGATCCGGGGTGCACATCTCGTGGTATAGCTCCGAGCCCAGGGCCTTGGCGAAGGCCTGCAGGCGCACGCCCGGGTAGACGAGCTGCCCCATGCAGTCGTCCACCGGCTCCAGGGCGGGGTCCCCGCCCACGGATTGCACATGCACCGTGCTCGGATCACCGGCCATGGCGGTGAGGATCACCGGGAAGGGAGCCCGCAGCTCCTCCAGGGCTTCGGCGTAGGCGGCTGCCGCCTGGAAGCGGGGCGCGTCGGGGCCGTACTGGATCTCGCCCTCGTCCTCCCGGCGCGCCAGGTCCCGACAGTGGGCCTTCTCGCCGGGCTCGGAGATGTGCTCCGGGTCGTCACAGCGGACGCCCCGAGCGAAGCACTGGAAGGGATCGGGGTTGCGGGCGGTCATGGTCCCCGTGTCCACGAAGAACTCGGGGCTGAGCACCGAGCAGTCGTCCTCGGCGGCGAGCACCAGCACCGCCAAAGCGGTGCGGGGGCGCATGAACCCGAGGTTTTCCAGGTTGTACTCCAGCGCCCGGGTGGCGGCCGCCAGGGGCTGCTGGAAGGGGCAGGTGGAGGGGCGGCTGATCACCGCCTGCCAGAACTCGTTGACCGCGGTGGCGATGTCGAGCGACATGGCATTGCCCGCGGCGTCCTGGTAGTTGATGATCTGGTGATACTGCAGCACCAGGAACGGCTGGCGGTAGCCCGCCTCGCCGGGCCCGGCCAGCTCCGGGTGCAAAAGACGCGCCCCCTCCCCGGTGCCGCTGCAGCCCGGAGGTGCCAGGTCGTCGAACCACTGCCCGTCGGGGCCGATCCCCAGGTCGCTCGAGACGAAGCCGATGTGGATGGGATACTCCATGGGCATGTCGGGCGGAGGCAGCGCGGCCTCGCCGGCGTCGAAGGCGCCCGGGGGCTCGTCGCCCACCTGGGAGTAGGCGAGGCTCTGCACCCAGTCGGCCAGGGTGGACCCCAGCGCCGCGAGGTCGCTGCCGGCGCGGGTGTCCACCACCACCAGGATGTCGAGCCCCTTGACGTCGCTCTTTTGCGGAAAGGTGTAGGTCCGGCGCTCCGAGGTCTCCACCCGGCTCTCGTCGAAGTCCGTGACCAGATGACAGCCGGCCACCGCTGATGAGAGGTACAACCCGACGACACCGGCCACAGCCCGCATGGCGCCCGTCGGGAGCAGTCTTCGAGGTTGGGGTCGTCGCATGAAAAACCTCCCGGTAACCGCCGGGCCGGCCTTCGGCGACCACGGCGAATCCATCTGCCTTCGATTTTCCCCTGGAATCCGGCTACAGGCAAGGGGAAGGCCGGACTTCTTTCCCTCGCGGCGAGCCCGGGTATAATGGAAGGCCCATGTCCGACTGCCCCCACTGCGGCCAGACCCACGCCGATGACGTGCTCTTTTGCCCCTCCACCGGCAAGGCGATCTCCGTTTCGCTGGTGGAGCCCGGCGCCGTGATCGCGGACAAGTACCGCGTGGTGCGCCGCATCGCTTCCGGCGGCATGGGGGCGATCTACGAGGTGGAGCACGCGGGTTTTGGCAAGCACTTCGCCATGAAGCTGCTTTTGCCCGAGCTGGCCCAGAACATGGAGGTCACCCAGCGGTTCGAGCGCGAGGCCAAGGCCGCCAGCGCCATCGGTCACCCCAACATCATCGAGATCACGGACGTGGGCCAGACCGACACCGGGCTGCGCTTCATCGTGATGGAGCTGCTGTCGGGCCAGGACCTGGGCGCCCTGCTCAAGGAGGGCGCCCCCCTGCCGCAGACGCAGGCGGTGGAGATGGTGTCCCAGATCCTGCTCGCGCTGCAGGCCGCCCACGGCGCCGGGATCATCCACCGGGACCTCAAGCCCGAGAACGTGTTTCTCCACCAGTCCCCCACCGGGGGCGAGACGGTGAAGCTACTGGACTTCGGCATCTCGAAGATCGCCGGGACGGACGAGGCCAAGCTCCGCCTCACCAGCACCGGCTTGATCCTGGGGACCCCCTATTACATGTCCCCCGAGCAGGCCAAGGGCTCCAAGGAGGTGGATCTCCGCGCGGATCTCTACTCGGTGGGGGTGATCCTGTACGAGACGCTCACCGGCCGACGCCCCTACACCGCCGAAAACCTCAACTCCCTGATCTACCAGATCATCGGCGGCTCCTTCCCGCCACCCTCGACCCTGGTGACGGGTCTGCCCCCGCACCTGGAGGCGGTCACCCTCAAGGCGCTGTCCAACGAGCCGGACCAGCGCTTCGCCGACGCCGCCAGCTTCCGCGCCGCGCTGCTGGGCGAGCAGACGGTGGAGCCGCCCCCACCCCCGGCGCCCACGGGGGCGGGCGGGGCCTACGACGGCTTCTCCCCGACGATCCCCCAGGCCGAGACGCCGGTGCACCTTGCGTCCTCCCCGGACCGGGATCGCCCCGGCCGCCCGCGCCCCCGGCGCCTGCTGCTCATGGGGCTGCTCACCCTGGGACTCGGCGCCGCAGCCCTGGCGGCCTGGCTCTGGGGCAGTGACGGCTCGGACCAGGACGCCGCGCGCTCCCCCACCGCCGGCGCCAGCATGCAGGACGCCCCCGACGCGCGCGCCCCCCGGGACCACGGCGGCAGCGCCGTCGCAAGCAAAGCCCGCCGGGAGCGCCCCCGCCGCTCTGCCCGGGTGCGCATCTCCGTGGACACCTCCCCCAAAAACGCCCGCCTCGCGCTGGACGGGCAGCCGGTGCGCAAAAACCCCTTCTTTCTGCCGCGCGGCTCGGGGGAGCACGAGCTGCGGGTCAGCGCGCCGGGACACGTGAGCGAGATTCTGCGGGTGAAGGCCGATCAGAACCAGCGCCTGGTGGTGTCCCTGCGGGGCGCCGAGCGCCCGGCGCACCGCCGCCGGGGCGTCCGCGCTCGTCGATGGCCTCGGCGGCGGCGTCCCGTGATCCGCCGGCCCTCCCCCCGGCGGCGGGCCCGGCGCGCCCCGCCGAGCCGCCGCCCCGAAACCATGCGTCACCGCATCGAGACCACCACGGATATCTAGATCTTAGCCGTGCCGACCTTGCGCCGGCCCCCCCGGGGCCGGAGGCCCCGCGCATTCCCAGCTTGACAATCGCTGCCGAGAACCGCATGTCTAGTGGCCCATGGCTGGACACGCCCTGATCATCGTCGAGTCGCCTGCCAAGGCGCGAACCATCGAGCGCTTCCTCGGAGCCGGCTACGAGGTGGAATCCTCCATCGGCCACGTGCGCGACCTGCCGTCCAACGCCTCGGAGATCCCGAAGCGCTACAAGGACGAGCCGTGGGCACGGCTGGGGGTGGACGTCACCCGCGACTTCAAGCCGCTTTACGTGGTGCCCTACGCCAAGCGAAAGCAGGTCAAGCACCTACGCGAAAAGCTCGCCGAGGCCGACGAGCTGTATCTCGCCACGGATGAAGACCGCGAGGGCGAGGCCATCGCCTGGCACCTGGTGGAGCTGCTCGAGCCGCGCATCCCCGTCAAGCGCATGGTCTTCCACGAGATCACCAGCTCGGCCATCCGCTCCGCCCTGGAGGCCACTCGCGACATCGATCTGCGCCTGGTGTCGGCGCAGGAGGCCCGACGCATCCTCGATCGTCTGGTGGGCTACGAGGTCTCCCCGATCCTGTGGCGGAAGGTGCAGCCGCGGCTGTCGGCGGGCCGCGTGCAGTCGGTGGCCACCCGCCTGGTGGTCTCGCGCGAGGAAGCGCGGATGCGCTTCGTGGAGGCCAGCTTCTGCGGCCTCGAGGCGCTGTTCGAGGCCGAGCCGGGCGGCGAGGTCCCCGCCAAGCTCGTAGACCTCGGTGGACGCCGTCTGGCCACGGGCAAGGACTTCGACCCCGACACCGGCAAGCTCGCCACGGCCCGTCCCCTGGTGCTGGACGCGCCCCGCGCCGACGCCCTGCGCGAGCGCCTGTCCGCGGCTCCCTTCACCGTCACCGACGTGCAGGAGAAGCCCTTTACCAGCCGGCCCTATCCGCCGTTCATGACCTCCACGCTACAGCAAGAGGCCAGCCGAAAGCTCCGGTTCAAGACCCAGCGGACCATGAGCGTGGCCCAGAGCCTGTACGAAAACGGCTATATCACCTACATGCGCACCGACTCGGTGGCGCTGTCGGCAGAGGCGATCTCCGCAGCCCGGTCCCAGGCCGAGCAGCTCTACGGTCCCGACTTCATCCCCGGCCAGCCCCGGCGCTACGCGGCCAAGAGCAAAACCGCCCAGGAGGCCCACGAGGCGATCCGACCCGCTGGAGAGCAGTTCCGAACCCCCCAGGAGGTCAAGGGAGAGCTGGACCGCGACCAGTACCGACTCTACGAGCTCATCTGGATGCGGACCCTCGCCTGTCAGATGTCCGACGCCCGGGGCCGCCGCACCACCGTGCGGATCGAGGCCGAGGCGGGCGACGACGGCATCGCCGGCTTCACCGCATCGGGCAAGGTCATTGACTTTCCAGGCTTTCTCCGAGCCTACGTGGAAGGCTCCGACGATCCCGAGGCCGAGCTGGCCGACCAGGAAAAGCTCCTGCCGCCCCTGTCGGAAGACGAGTCGCTCCAGGCCCGGCGGCTGGAGGTCACGCGGCACACCACGCAGCCGCCCGCGCGCTACACCGAGGCCAGCCTGGTCAAGGAGCTGGAGTCCCTGGGCATCGGCCGGCCCTCCACCTACGCCACCATCATCAGCACCATCCAGGATCGGGGATACGTGTTTCACCGGGGCAACACCCTGGTGCCCACCTTCACCGCCTTCGCGGTGGTGAAGCTGCTGGAGAAAAACCTCCCGGATCTGGTGGACTTCAACTTCACCGCGCGCATGGAGGCGGAGCTCGACACCATCGCCCGCGGCGAGCGACAAGCCGAGCCCTGGCTCCACGAGTTCTACTTCGGGATCGAGGGCGGCAACGGCACCTCCCGGGCCATCAACCGGATGGGGCTGCGCCAGCTCATCGCCGAGTCCGGCGACAGCATCGACGCCCGGGAGGCCTCCCGGATCCCCATCGGCAAGACCGAAGACGGCCAGGAGGTGGTGGTGCGGGTGGGGCGCTACGGACCCTACGTCCAGCTCGGCGAAAGCGAGCAGCGCGTTTCGGTGCCCCCCGATCTGCCGCCCGACGAGCTCACCGTGGAGCGGGCCGTGGCCCTGCTGGAGGAGGCCAAACACAGCGACCGGGAGCTCGGGGTGGACCCCGAGACGGGCAAGACGGTGTTCATCAAGACCGGTCGCTACGGCCCCTACGTCCAGCTCGGCGAGCCCGAGCGGACTCCAAAGGGGAACCTGAAAAAGGGCGGCAAGCCGAAGATGGCGAGCCTCTGGGACTCCATGGAGCCCGCAGACGTGACCCTGGAGCAAGCCCTGATGCTGCTGTCGTTCCCCCGGGAGGTCGGGAAGCATCCCGAAACGAAGGAGGTCATCACGGCCCAGGACGGCCGCTACGGCCCCTACCTGAAGATGGGCAGCGAGACCCGCAGCCTGGAGCGTCAGGCGCAGCTCGCCACGGTGACCCTCGACGACGCGGTCAAGCTGTTCAAGCAGCCCAAGGCGAAGGGCCGCCGCCGCTCGGCGCCCGCGGTGATGCGGGAGATCGGGACCCACCCCGACAACGACCAGCCCGTGCAGCTCAAGAGCGGCCGCTTCGGACCCTATGTCACCGACGGCCAGGTCAACGCCTCGCTGCCCAAGGGCGCCGACCCGGACGCCGTGGACCTGGAGCAGGCGGTGGAGCTCATCGCCGCCCGGGAGACCAAGCTCCGCGCCCAGGGCAAGGACCCCCGCGCGCCCAAGAAGAAGGGCTCACGCATGTCCTCCGGCAAGGGCACCAAGAAGAAACCGGCGGGCAAGAAAAAGACCGCCAAGAAGAAACCGGCGGGCAAGAAAAAGGCCGCGGGCAAAAAGAAGGCCGCCAAGAAAGAACCTGCCAAGTAGTCGTCCGTCTGGGAGCCGTACGAAAGGGAGCCGTACGAAAGGGAGCCGTACGAAAGGGAGCCGTACGAAAGGGAG